>CAVGQS010000080.1:0-11555 GCA_963631415.1 Lactococcus garvieae
TTTTAAGTCCTTGTTTTCAATCGCTCAAGTGCTTCTAAAAAATTCTTAAGTGCGCACCAAACTTAACACGCTGAAAATGAGACGAACGCAAAGTCCGATTGATTTTGGACTTGTACAACCGTCTCATGAACCCATATTCTCCTTGTGCTAGCGCTTTCTAAAACATTCTCGACAAAGGAAAATCCTTTGAAACCTTAAAATTTCGACATTTTCCATTGATAACAAAACAGAAAAGGTTACTTTTGCAAAGTACGCTAGCGAATAGCGTGCAGACATACTGACAGAAAGCGCATTTTCGCTTTATTCCGTAAGCGTGAACTTCGACAACTCACAAGTAAGAACGGAATAATGTGGGAAGGACGCTCTCTTTGGTTTGTATTCGTATCACAACGAAATACATCCAAAGTGGGGCTGTCCGTTCTCCTTATTCATCTTACGGGGAGTCGAAGCCCTACGCTTAGGATAAGGTACGAATGGCGGCTCCGCTTTCTCTTGTGTCTTTTGTTAAAATACTAAGAGTGCATTACGGGTCGCAAATGCAGGAGAACAAAGCAAATGTCAAAAATTTGTAAAGAATGCGGTCGTCAAATGGACGAGCGCGCTAAGGCTTGCCCATGGTGTGGACACCCAATAGAAGAAGAGCACACATCACAATCTTCTACAGCAAAAGTGGAGACAGAAGACACTTCGGACCCTAAAAGTGTTTTGAAAGAGTTTAAAAACACAGAGTTGGAATCTGAGGTATCTGAACGTGCCGACAAATTAAAAAGCTTCTGTGATACACTATCAGCTATTCTTCTTGTTATACACATTTTGGTAGGTCTCTTTCTTTTGGCTGCCAGTACCGATCATTCAGGTATCTTTGCCTTATACGGAATAACTGTTTTGATAGCCGGAGTAATCCTATACTTCATTCTAACTTTTATTGGAAAGCTCATTTGTAGCTTCATGAAACTCTTTGTGAGCATTTCGGCTACATGTAAAAGGATCGAACTTTCAGAAAAGAAAAGCTCTCAGAAGGAGGCTTAAATGCAAACGCTGTGTTGTGTAAAATAATTACAGGACCATGTAATAGGAAGCCTTTTATTATAGCGAGAAATGCCGCTTAAGGAAATTTCTGCCCACAATAACATCGTACGAATATTGGCACTTAGACAGTGCTTTCACCGGCATAATTCTTTGTGGGGCAGATTGCATGTAGAGCTGTGATAAAAAACATTAAAAGGCTTGCATTATTACGGCAAATGGAGTAATTTTGCACATCTGTTCAGACTGACTTGGCGGACGGCGGCAGCAGTTGTGCCCGTATGGGATGCCGAGGCGTGAGCGTTTCGCTTGCCAGGTGAGCAGTACTAACAAGACGAAAATGAAACATTTCCCTCTTATCCAGACGTTTGCAGCATTGGGCTTGGCGGCACTTGTGTCAGGATGCTCTTCGGCAACAAAGGTCCTCAAGAACCCTGACTACAGTTACAAGTTGGAGTCTGCAAAGCAGTACTATATGGCCGGGAGCTACTCCAACGCCTCGATGTTGCTGGACAACGTCATTCCTGCATTCAGAAACACCAAATCGGGTGACGAGGCTCTGTATATGATGGGGATGTGCAAGTTTCTCACGCGCGACTACGCCAGCGCAAGCGAAATTTTCAAGAGATACTACAGCAGGTCTTATCCTGCGGGCAACTTTGTGGACGAAGCGCGTTTCTACGCCGCAAAGTCCTACTACCTTTCGACTTTGCCCACCAAGCTCGACCAGACCGGCACCTATACCGCAATAAACGAGCTTAACTCCGTATTGGAATACAATCCGACAAACAAGCACGCGGCTGAAATCAAGGATTTGATTTTCAAGTTGCAAGACAAGCTGGTGGAGAAGGAATTCCTGGCAGCAAAGCTCTACTACGACCTTGGAGGATATTTCGGCAACTGCAGCAATGGGGGTAACAACTACCAGGCCTGCATCGTGACTGCCCAAAACGCAGTGAGAGCCTATCCGTATAGCGCTCGTAAAGAGTCGTTTGCGATACTGATTCTCAAGGCCAAGTACAAGTTGGCCGAGCAGAGCGTAGAGGAAAAGAAATACGAGCGTCTTAACGACACCGTCGACGAGTACCACGGCTTCGTGAACGAGTTTCCTAAGTCTTCGCATCTGCAGGAGGCTCGCGACATCTACGCCAAGACAGAGAAAGAGCTGAAGACAAAGAAACTAGCCAAATACAACACTGGAGGACAAGAATAAAACGCAATTATAATTTTTTCGAAAAAATGAATTACAAGAAGACAAACGCACCGCTTACAACCAAGACACGCAACCTGATGGACTACGCAGAGCCAACTGGCAACATCTATGAGAGTGTCGTGATAATGAGCAAAAGAGCCAACCAGATAACTACAGAGGTCAAGAACGACCTCAACCAGAAACTCAGGGAGTTCGGCAACAAGAGCGACGCCCTGGAAGAAGAGTTCGAAAACAGGGAGCAAATCGAGATTTCGCGCTTCTACGAGCGCATGCCGAAGCCTGCCCTTATCGCCGAGCAGGAAATGCTGGACGACAAAATCTACTTCCGCAATCCGCACGAGGAGAAGGTTTTCAAGTAGTATTACCCTTATCTGAGACCTGCACGCCGCATGTGTGTGCGTTTTTATGCAACAATGATACAACGTATTCAAACAATTCACTTGATATGCGCTGCGATTGTGGGCATCGTCAGCATGATCATTGGTCTGTGCCATCCGTTTCTGAACGACGCTGACCAAGGATTGGGATTCGTGCATTACGCCAATGCGGCAATCTTGCTGATAGGCTCTGCCATTTCGTTCTGCAGCATCTTCATGTTCAGAAACCGCCAGCGCCAGATGAAGGTTGTGGCGCTGAGTTGCGCGTTATTTGTGGCAGGCTACGCTATGGTCATTGCGTGCGCTGCAACCGGAGTAATTCAGAAGCCGTGGGGCAGCGTGGTCTTCTACTTGCCAATACTCTGCATCGTCTTCGATATTATGGCGCGCAAGCGCATAAAGTACGACGACGACTTGGTTCGTTCGGCTGACCGTCTGAGATAATCCTACCCTGATTAACAAAACAATAGCGACATGTCATTGAACAAGGTGATGCTTATCGGCAACGTGGGCCAAGACCCAAGAGTGAGGTATGTGGACAAGGACCGTCCTGTCGCGACATTTTCGCTTGCCACATCAGACCCGGCGTACACCCTGCCCAACGGCACGCAGGTAGCAGAAAGAACCGAATGGCACAACATCGTGACGTGGGGCAACCTTGCCAAATTCATAGAGCAACACGTGAGGAAAGGGCAAAAACTCTTCATAGAGGGCAGTATTCACACGCGCCAATATGAAGACAAGAGCGGCATACGCAGAAACATCACGGAGATTTGGGCTGATAAGATAGAGAAATTCTCTGTCATCCAGTCGCAACCACAAGCCCAGAACTGACGTCTTACACAGAACTTTCACGCCAGATGGAAGCATTGCACAGCGACAGTTGCTGCAAGTTGTATGTTCACCCGATAATCACGGAATTGTCGGATTTCGCAAAGTTCTTTGGCGGTGAAACCGAGACCATAGTCAATAGCGTCCAACGCTCGTTCAAGTCAATCCGCCGCCAGTGCGAAAGACTGACGGCGAGAGCAATGTTGCACGATGTGTTCGGCAGATTTGTTGAAATTTCATATACTCCCGAAGGCAAGCCGTTGCTGGACACGACCGGCATCGCCGTTAGCATTTCGCACAGCAAGACACATGTGGCGATTTTACTTTCAACCCAACCTTGCGCAGGGGTCGACATTGAGGTTGCAAGCCCGAGAATACTCAGCCTGGGACAACGCATAGCGTCGCCAGAGGAACTGACCAACGACTACGATTTATTTGACGAAGAGCGGAAAGTCCGGGCACTAACCGCCTTGTGGACAGCAAAGGAAGCCGCCTACAAGAGCCTTGACGCACAGGCAGGCATCAATATGCTCTCAGACATCAGAGTCACTGCCTACAACGAGGAGACCAACTTACCCTCCGAGGTTTCGGTAAAGGAACACAGCGGCTTGCGCCTGAAAAGTTTTGAGCTCCAGGACAATATTTGCACGTTTACAAACCACTCCATCACGCAAAAGTACGGACGGCAAGAAAGGAACAATGTGAAGTAACGCAGCTTTCACCTGCCCGGCATACAAAACCGCAACTTCAACAGAGGACAGCCCCTATCCGTTTGGATTTCGCTTGCGGGCGCTGTGTTTTTCCTTCTATTCAGCAAAACTTTGGTACGAGTATTGCATACTTTTTATCAAGTAAAAAAACGCAGAAACATTATGAAGCAACAAAAGGAAAACAAAGAAGAAAAGGTAAGCAAGGAGGATCTCCAGAAAGAGGAGTCCGCAACCAATATACAAGACAACAAGACCGAAGAAAACGCAGCTGACGCCAAAGACGCTGCTGAAGAGGGCAAGGAACTGACACCCGAAGAAAAGATTAAGGAACTGGAGGGACAAATAGCGGAGCTGAAGAACGCGATGCTATATAAGGCTGCCGAATTTGACAACTACAGGAAGCGCACCCTCAAGGAAAAAGCCGACCTCATCCTCAACGGAGGCAAGAAAGTAATCGAGGCGATGCTGCCCATTGCCGACGACTTGGAGCGCGCTGAAGCCAGCATGGAGAAAGCTACCGAAGTGGCAGCAGTCAAGGAAGGCCTGCAACTTATTTTCCAGAAGTTCAACAAGACCCTTGAAGGCTTGGGACTGAAGAAAATGGAAACAGCGGGAGAAGACTTCTGCACAGACTTTCACGAGGCTGTCGCCTTTGTGCCCGCTGACGACGACCACAAAGGGAAAGTCGTTGACTGCATACAAAACGGCTATCTCCTCAACGACCAAGTTATAAGGTACGCAAAGGTAGCCGTAGGACAGTAATTACTGCCGCTACACGATAAAACACACGATTGTTATGGCAACAAAAAGAGATTATTACGAAGTGCTCGGAGTAGACCGCAACGCCACGGAAGACGAACTCAAGAAAGCATACAAAAAAGTCGCCCTCAAGTATCACCCCGACCGAAATCCTGGCGACAAAGAGGCTGAGGAGAAGTTCAAGGAGGCCGCAGATGCCTACGCCGTGCTGCGCGACCCGCAGAAGCGGCAGACATACGACCGCTATGGGCACGAAGGCCTCAACGGAGCGTCCGGCTTCGGCGGAGGATTCAGCGGCGGCATGAACATGGACGACATCTTCAGTGCCTTCGGCGATATCTTCGGCGGATTTGGCGGACACTTCCACAGCGGATTCGGCGGTGGCGGCGGACAAGGCGGAAAACGCACTTACAGAGGCTCCGACCTGAGAGTGCGCATTCCCCTCACACTCGAAGAGATAGCAACCGGCGTCACTAAGAAAATAAAGGTAAAGAAGGACACCGCATGTCCCGAGTGCCACGGAAGTGGCGCCGCCAACGGCTCAGGCTCTGAAACTTGTCCGCAGTGCCACGGAACTGGCTACACCGTCACGAGGCGTCAGTCTATGTTCGGCATGGTACAGATGCAGCAAGAGTGCTCTATGTGCCATGGTGAAGGCATGGTCATCAAGGACAAATGCAAGAAGTGCGGAGGAGCCGGAACCGTTCAGGGCGAAGACATCGTTGAAATCAAGATCCCTGCAGGAGTGGCCGACGGCATGATTGTCAACATACCGGGCAAAGGCAACGCCGCCCCTCACAACGGGGTTCCAGGAGACATACAGGTTGTAATAGCCGAGAAGCCCAACAACACGTTTATTCGCGACGACCAAGACCTGATATACAACCTGCTCTTGTCCGTCAGCCAAGCGGCACTGGGCGACACGGTTGAGATTCCGCTGATTTCCGGTTCGAAGGCAAGGGTAAAAATTGACCCCGGAACCCAGCCTGGCAAAGTGCTGAGGCTGCGCGGCAAGGGTCTTCCTGCCGTACAAGGATACGGTTACGGCACAGGCGACCTCGTCGTAAAAATCAGCGTGTATATCCCCGAAAAGATAAACGCGCAGGAAAGGCAAGCGCTGGAGAGTCTGAAGGGAAGCCCAGACTTTACGCCTACCGAATCGCAGAGGAAGCAGATTTTTGACAAATACAAGAACTATTTCTAACCAAAGGCATTGGAATGTCCCCATTTTCCCGATTTCAGGGAAGATGGGGACATTTTTGCTATCACACCAACGGCAATGAACTATTCAGAGACAATACAATACCTGTACGACTGCGTACCGATGTTCCAGAAAGTCGGAGCTAAAGGCTACAAAGAAGGGCTTGACAACACGCTCTTGCTCGACGAGCATCTGGGGCATCCGCACCGTAATTTCAAGACCATACATATTGCCGGCACCAACGGCAAAGGCTCGTGCTCACACACCATCGCTGCCATCCTGCAACAGGCGGGGTACAAGACCGGACTGTACACATCGCCTCACCTGCTGGACTTTAGGGAGCGAATACGCATAAACGGCACGCCCATAAGCCAGGAATATGTCGTCAAGTTTGTAGAAGAGCAGAGAGAATTCTTCGCCCCACTCTACCCCTCGTTTTTTGAAGTGACAACAGCGTTGGCATTCAAGTACTTTTCCGACAATGAGGTGGACATTGCCGTCATTGAGACAGGCTTGGGCGGCAGGCTTGACTGCACCAACATCATCATGCCCATTTTGTCCGTAATCACCAACATAAGTTTTGACCACACACAGTTTCTGGGCAACACACTGCCAGAGATTGCCGCTGAAAAAGCCGGAATCATCAAGCGAAACATTCCTGTGGTCATTGGCGAAAGCGTTCGCGCAACAAAGCAAGTCTTTGTAGAAAAGGCGAGCGAGACCAATAGCGAGATTGTCTTTGCGGAAGACACGCCCGAAATACAAGGCAGCTCCCCAAACAGCCTTACTGGCGGCAGAGACTACGACACAAAATCCTACGGCCACATAAGCGGAGCTTTGGGCGGGCTATGCCAGGAGAAGAACACCAACACCATACTCCACGCCATTCCTTTTATAGCCAAAGCAGGCCACAACATTTCGAAGCAGAACGTCCTTGACGGATTTTCTACGGTATGCAACACCACTGGACTGATGGGAAGATGGCAGAAGCTAAACGATGCGCCGCTGACGATATGCGACACGGGGCACAACGAGGGAGGATTCAGATATATCAGCGAGCAACTAAAGCTGCAGCGATCCGTCATGCCGGCAAGGAGCGTAATGCGCATTGTCTTTGGAATGGTCAACGACAAAGACATCTCTACCGTGATGAGCATGCTGCCCACTAACGCCGAATACTACTTCACAAAGGCTTCGGTAAAAAGGGCGCTGAACGAAAAAGAACTGTCGGAGAAGGCACAGGCGTATGGCTTGAAGGGGCATTGTTTCCCATCCGTCAGCAACGCTTATGAAGCGGCTCGTTCGCAGTCAAGCGATGCCGATTTTATCTTTGTCGGAGGCAGCACATATGTCGTGGCAGACCTCTTCGCGCATCTGTGTAAATAGGTTGCAAAAACGCGCCCGATTTGTGGTTTTATATTGTTTGCAGTGAAAAGAGATGCCTAAAAGCATTTTTTTACGGCTAAAATGTCCGTGTTGTTGTGCTGAATAGTTATATTTGCAAAGGATTCTTTACAAAAACACAAGCACAAATGGATACAACAAACAATCTTTGCGGTTTGAAGGCCTCCGACTTCCAGAAAGTAATCAACGGAAAAGAGACGGGGCTCTACATTCTTAAGAACAAGTTCGGCAACGAAGTTGCAGTCACTAACTATGGCGGCACAATCCTGGCTATCATGGTGCCGGACAAGAACGGAAATGTAGCAAACGTAATTCAGGGACACGATAACATTGAAAGTTGCATAAACAGTCCGGAGCCATTCCTGAGCACTCTCGTCGGTCGCTATGGCAACCGCATCGCAAAGGGAAAGTTCCACCTGAACGGCAAGGAATACAACCTTGCGGTCAACAACGGTCCTAACCATCTTCACGGCGGTCCCACAGGCTTCCATGCCAGAGTATGGGACGCTGAGCAGATTAACGACCAAACCATAGTGCTGCGCTACACCTCTGCTTACTACGAGGAAGGGTTCCCCGGCGAGTTGAGCATGACGGTACGCTACACATGGACCGACGACGACGAACTGATTATCGACTATCGCGGCACGACTAACAAGAAGACCGTGGTCAACATGACTAGCCACGGATTCTTCAGCCTGCAAGGTCTGGGTACTCCGACAGCAGAAGCTCTCGACCAGATTGTGGAAATCAACGCCGACTTCTATCTGCCGATAGACGAGACGTCAATCCCGACTGGAGAGGTCGTGAAGGTTAAAGGCACTCCGTTTGACTTCACTACGCCAAAGGCCGTCGGCAAAGACATTGCCGCTGACGACGAGCAGATCAAGAACGGTACGGGCTACGACCACTGCTACGTGCTTAACAAGTCAGAGGTTGGAGAACTGTCCTTTGCCGCTCGCGTGATTGAGCCAAAGAGCGGCAGGACGATGGAGGTCTACACTACAGAGCCTGGAGTTCAGTTCTATTCTGACAACTGGGCAGATGGTTTCAAAGGCAGCCACGGCGCAACCTTCGGCAAGCACTCGGCTCTGTGCTTCGAAGCGCAGCATTTCCCCGACAGCCCCAACAAGCCTCACTTCCCCAGTGTGGTTCTGCGCCCTGGAGAAATCTATATCCAAAAAACCATCTACAAATTCGGAGTTAAAGAATAATCACAGAAACATAATTCAAACAACAATTAAAAAACAAAACAATGAGTACACAAAAGAAACAATGGGCAGCAATTATAATAATGATTGCCCTGTTCGCAATGATTGCCTTCGTAACTAACCTATGCTCTCCTATGGCAATCATCGTAAAGAACGACTTCGGGGCATCAAACCTGCTTGCCCAGATAGGTAACTACGGAAACTTCATCGCATATTTGGTTATGGGTATCCCTGCAGGAATGCTTATTGCCAAGTTTGGCTACAAGAAGACAGCGTTGATTGGTCTGTTTGTAGGTATCTGCGGTATCCTTATCCAGTGGCTTAGCGGCCATGTCGGCAAGGAGAGCGCATTCCTCGTTTACCTGATTGGTGCTTTCGTAAGCGGCTTCACAATGTGTATCCTCAACTGTGTTGTCAACCCTATGCTTAACCTCCTTGGCGGCGGCGGCAACAAGGGCAACCAGCTCATCCAACTTGGCGGCGTGTTTAACTCTACTGCAGCAGTTTGCGTGTACATCATCATGGGCGCACTCATCGGCGATGCCACAAAAGCGCATATTGCAGACGCAACTCCTGCCCTGATGATAGCCCTGGCCATCTTTGTGGTTGCGTTCATCATCATCGCGCTTACCAAAATTGAAGAGCCCGAGCAGGCACCCGTCAACGTGGGCCTTATCAAGGGCGCATGCAGCTACCGCCACTTCGTGCTGGGTATCATCGCTATCTTCCTCTATATGGGAATCGAAGTAGGCGTTCCTACCTATGTAATGCAGTATCTCTCCACAGCTAAGGACGCCGCAACTCCTGGATTGGGAATGGATGCCGGCATTGTGGGACTTATCGTAGCAGTATATTGGTTCATGATGCTCATTGGCCGTTTGGTTGGTGCGAGCATCGGCGGCAAGGTTTCCAGCCGCGCCCTCATCACAACGGTTTCCATCGCCTGCATTGCCTTGGTATTGTTCGGCATCTTTGCTCCTACAGAGTGGTTGGTTAATGTACCTGGAGTTGACTGGGCAAACCTTAACCTCATCTGGCAAGAAGTGCCTGCCGGCATTTTCGCCTTCATCCTCGTAGGTCTTTGCACCTCAGTCATGTGGGGAGGAATCTTCAACATGGCAGTAGAAGGACTGGGCAAGTACACCGCCATCGCATCTGGCATCTTCATGACCATGGTATTCGGTTGTGCCGTTATGGTTGCCATCGAAGCAGGTGTTGCCGACGCTTTCGGATCATTCACCGCAAGCTACTGGGTAATCTTGGGTTGTGCTGCCTACATCCTCTTCTACGCACTCATCGGCAGCCGTCCGTCAAAGAAGATTCAGAAAGACTAAGATTAAAACTGTGTTTTGTGCCACGCCCTTAGGGGTTGTGGCATAAAGCACTCATCCATACTCACACTTAAAAACACATTACTTATGAAACTTACCATCGAAGACGTAAGAAGCCGTTTCATCAAGCATTTTGACGGTTCTACAGGAAACGTGTATGCGGCACCGGGTCGTATAAACCTGATTGGAGAACACACCGACTATAACAACGGATTTGTATTTCCCGGAGCTGTCGAGCAAGGCATCATTGCAGAAGTAAAGCCAAACGGCACACGCTTTGTAGACGCATACAGCATTGACTTGAAAGACCGCGCCAAGTTCTCGATTGACGACGAGAAAGGTCCGACCGCCACATGGGCTCGCTACATCTACGGCGTATGCCGCGAGATGATGGCGCTGGGAGTGCCTGTTGAGGGTTTCAACACCGCTTTCTCGGGTGACGTGCCATTGGGTGCAGGAATGTCGTCGTCGGCAGCTCTCGAGAGCACATACGCTTACGCACTCAACGACCTTTGGGGCGACAACAAGATTGAGAAAATGGAACTCGCCAAGGTTGGCCAGAGGACCGAGCACAAATACGTCGGTGTCAACTGCGGCATCATGGACCAGGCTATCTCCGTGCTGGGCAAGAAAGGCTCGCTGATGCGCCTTGACTGCCGCAGCGGCGAATACGAGTATTTCCCCTGGAACCCCAAGGGGTACCAGCTGGTTCTTGTAAACTCATGCGTAAAGCACGAACTGGTAGGTTCGCCGTACAACGAGCGTAGACTGCAGTGCGAGCACGTGGCTGAGGTTATCGGCAAGAAGCACCCGGAGGTCGCTTCACTGCGCGACGCCAGCTTCGAGATGCTTGAGGAGGTCAAAGACCAAATCACCGACACAGAGTACAACAGAGCAAAATACGTCATCGGCGAGGTGGTTCGCGTGCTGAACGTTTGCGATGCTCTCCAGAAGGACGACTACGAGACTGTAGGACAGATGATGTATGAAACACACTACGGCCTGTCGAAGGAGTACGAAGTGTCGTGCGAAGAGCTCGACTACCTCAACGACATCGCCAAGGAAGAAGGCGTTACCGGCTCCAGGATCATGGGCGGCGGATTTGGCGGCTGCACCATCAACCTGATTGCAACCGAGCTCGTTGACAACTTCAAGAAAGTCGTAAGCGAGAAATTCGCTGCCAAATACGGCAAGAAACCTATTATCATAGACGTGGTCATCGGCGACGGTGCCCGCAAGCTCTGCTAACAGTGCGTATATGGGGGTGCCCCTGCCCCATCCGGCAACGCCCTCGTTCATATACACATATAGAAACATTAAAAGCCCGAAGTCCTGCTTCATTGGACTTCGGGCTTTTTTCGTTGCCGTACGCAAAACGTCATAATGGACAGACCGATCACTCGTCCCCAACAATCAATCGCTGTTGATGATTTTTTTTAAAATATTGTAACTATTCAGCGATAGCCACGACCTTGCCTTTCCGCACTCTAAAATA
>CAVGQS010000081.1:0-11531 GCA_963631415.1 Lactococcus garvieae
ACTCCACAACCCCTACCTTGTGTAACCCTCCAGCTGACATGAAAAAAGGCGGATGCAAAACTCACAGTCTTGTATCGCCTTTTTTCATATGAACGCGAGTCTGTCGAACATTCTGGGCAAACAGTTTTGCAGGGAAAATTTGTCGCTTCATTTTCAGTGTGTTGCGTTTTGTGCGCACTTAAGATTTTTTGGGAAGCACTTGAACGATTGAAAAGTAGGACTTTAAATTTTTTTGAAAGCACTTGACGAAGCTCAAGTCGCCTAAAGTATGCAACGTTTCCGCCGAAACGCTGCGCCGTATCGGTCTAGTCATAACAGCGTTTCCGCGGAAATTTTTTCGCCAAGTGCTTTCAAAAAAATGCCAGGTGCTTCTGAAAAAACGCCAAGTGCTTCCAAAAAAGATTGACAAGTTGCTTACGGAACATTTCCTTGTTGGTATACGACTGCTTTTTGACCGTTTTTGGATTGTTTGACCAATGGGGAATTGCCGGGGCAAAAAAAACGCAGCCTAGTTGGTTGGGGCCGCGGATTGGCAAGAGTCTTGCCGTTTCTTGTTTTTGCTGTTTCGTGTTCTAGCGGACTGCAATAAAAAATCCGCAGCTGTGTTAGGGCTGCGGATTGGTAAATCATGTTGCTTTGAACTTAAGCAATAGCAATGTTTTTTAATTAAAACTGACCTGTTTGTGTGTGAATCCCCGATATGTTTCAAGGATTCGGGATGAGGTCGGTGCCCATGTATGGTTGGAGGGTTACTGGGATGCGGATGCCGTCGGGCGTCTGGTTGTTTTCAAGGAGTGCGGCTACGATGCGCGGGAGCGCGAGGGCGGAGCCGTTGAGGGTGTGGCAGAGCTCGGTGTGCTTGTCGTCCTTGCGGTAGCGGCACTTGAGGCGGTTGGCTTGGTAGGTGTCAAAGTTGGAAACGGACGAGACTTCGAGCCAGCGCTTCTGGGCTTCGGAGTAGACTTCGAAGTCATAGCATATAGCGGAGGTAAAGCTCATGTCGCCGCCGCAGAGGCGTAGGATTCTATATGGTAGCTCAAGCTTGAGGAGGAGGTTCTCCACGTGGTCAAGCATCTCCTGGTGACTCTGCCGGGAGTGTTCGGGCGTGTCGATTCTTACGAGTTCTATCTTGGAGAATTCGTGGAGGCGGTTGAGTCCGCGCACATCTTTGCCGTAGCTGCCGGCTTCGCGGCGGAAGCACTGGGTGTAGGCGCAGTTCTTGATGGGAAGGTCTTTCTCGTCAATAATAACGTTGCGGTAGATGTTGGTGACGGGCACTTCTGCTGTAGGTATTAGGTATAGATCGTCTACTTCGCAATGGTACATCTGCCCCTCCTTGTCGGGGAGCTGGCCTGTGCCGTAACCGCTGTCGGCGTTGACAACGGTGGGAGGGATGATTTCTACATAGCCGTTTGCGCGAGCTTCATCGAGGAAGAAATTGATGAGGGCGCGCTGCAGTCGGGCTCCCATGCCGATGTAGACGGGGAAACCTGCACCCGTGATTTTAACGCCGAGGTCAAAGTCTATGAGGTTGTATTTCTTCGCCAGTTCCCAGTGAGGGAGCGCGTGTTCCGGAAGTGTAGTAGAGGTGCCGCCTTGCTTGACGACAACGTTGTCTTCAGCCGTGGCTCCTTCTGGCACTTCTGGATAAGGCACGTTGGGGATGGTGTAGAGGATGCGCTGGAGTTCTGCCTCAATGTCGTGCTTTTTGGTTTGTAGTTCGGAACTCTCGGCTTTGAGCGCAGCGACGGACTTTTTGGCCTCTTCGGCTTCAGCCGTTTTCTTTTCGCGCATAAGTGCACCGATGGATTTGGCTATTTTGTTTTGTTGTGAGAGGTTATCGTCGAGTTTGGTCTGTGTCGCCTTGCGGACGTCGTTGAGAGCTATGACGTTTTCAATAACTTGCGAAGCATTGTTGAAATGTTTCTTTTCCAACCCCTTCACAACTTCATCTGTGTTGCGGGTAATCTGATTTAAAGTGAGCATCTCGTTGTAGTTTATTTATGGCAAAAGTAATACTTTTCTGTGACAAATAGCAAGATGGGAGAAACAAGAATGTTTTGAGGCGTAAGTTTAATTGAACTCAGAAATCTGAAGATGTTTTTATTATTGACCGAACATTCGGGATGAAGGATTAGATGGCTGGAGGCTAGAGCACGGTGAGAAAGTCGGAGGGGATGGGTGTGGAGAAATGGAGTTCTTCGTCAGTTATGGGATGGCGGAAGTAGAGACGGAAGGCATGGAGGTACATGCGCGGCGGCTCGGGGGCTAAGGCATCTTGGTCGGGTTGGATGCCGTACTTGTGGTCGCCAACGACGGGATGATGGAGGTCGGAGAGGTGAACGCGTATCTGGTTTTTTCTGCCCGTTTCCAAGCGGAGTTCTACGAGGGTGTTGCGGGAGCCCCTTTGGAGGACTTTGTAGTGGGTGATGGCGAGTTTGCCGCCGTTGTCCACGGGGCTGCTCATAGTGAAGTATTGTTTGTTGTCTTTAAGCCAACTGGTGACTGTGCCGGTGTCAGGGGTTAGTATGCCGCGTGCTACCGCCACATAGCGGCGGTCGTAGACGAGCTCTTTCCAGTTGGCCTCGAAACGCTGTTGCGTCTCTCGGTTCTTGGCGAAGAGCATGAGACCGGAGGTGTCGCGGTCGAGCCGGTGAACTAGGTGTGCACGGCAATGTTGGCGTGTACGCTCGAAGTAGTTGTCGAGTACTGTTTTGATGCAAAAGGAGTGATGAGACGTGGCCATCGACAGAATGCCATCGCGCTTCTCGACAACCACTAGGTGGCGGTCTTCGTAGACGAGCGACACGTAGCGGTTGTTGAGCCCGGCACTACGTATGGTTTTCTCGCTGCTCAAGACCACTTTGTCACCAGGCGCAAGGGGAGCGTCGTGTTGGGTGACCGACTTGCCGTTGACGAGGATTCGTCCGTCGCGCAGGAACTGTTTGAGGCGCGAGCGGCTTATAACGGGCATTTCCTCGAAGAGGAATGGCAGGAGCTTGTTTTTTTTCTTTACTTCAGGCATATACAATATCTATTAGACATACGAGTAGCGGTATGGTGACGACGCTGCACAGAGTGGACAAAAATATACTTTGCGCCATCTCGCGAGAGGAACGGTCGAACTGCAGACAGAACATGATGCCATTGGCAGCCACCGGCATGCCGCTGAGCACTACGGCTACGTTGCGTACCATCGGAATGCAGGGCACGAACGCCAGAACGATGACCACGAGAGCCGGTGCCAAGAAGAGACGTAGTAAGACCGCTTTGTAGACGCAGGGGCTGCCCGCCATGTCACGGAGGCTTATGGAGGTGAGGGTGCTGCCCACCAGGAGCAGTGCGCATGGTATAGTCATGTCGCCAACCAGATGGCAAAAGTTAGATACGGGCTTAGGGAATTGCAGACCGCACGCCGCAATGATAAAAGCCAGTGCAGAGGCAATAATGCAGGGTGAGAACAGGATCTTGCGCTGCAAGAGTTGGGAAACACGCCCTTCGCCCTTGACGAAGAGAATGCCGAACGAGAACATAAGCAGGTTGAAGGGAATGGTGAGGACGGCAGCATAGAACATGGCCCTGGAACCATAAAGGGCAGTCACAACCGGGAAGCCGATAAAAGTGACGTTGCCGAAGATAGAGGCGAAACGGTAAAAGCCGCTCTGACTAGGTCTTATGTGCAGCAATGCTGTGAAGATGTAAGCGCCCACAAATAGTACCGAATAGAGAATCAGCGAGACATAGGCGAGTTGGAAGAGTTCGGAGGATTGGAAGGATATCCCCTCCCCCATCACTGAAGCCAAAATTATCAGGGGGCAGCTGACGTTGAGTACAAAACGGGACATCATGCGGTTCATGTCCGTATGCCACAACTTGAGTTTAGAGGAAACATATCCAGTCAGGACTACTCCTATAATAACCAGCAACTGAAGAATAAAATTTGCCATAATGCGTTTGGACGAAATTCAATTTAACTGCAAAGTTACGAAGAAAGCATCGCAAAGAACGCAAAACGTCACGGTTAAGTAAATTTGTGTAGACACTGAAACGAGATGCTAAAGAAAAAGAACTGGGTTCTTGGCCTTTTCAACATCGCCTACTTGAAGCGTACCTATACTAGGCGTTGGCTCTAAATCTCGCAGCGTTTTTGCGGACAACAATTATTTTTGAGATGATCGAGAGTTAATGTGTGGCAAGGAAGTAGGGCTAACGAGGCTCGCGAGGCGAGGCGCAATTCGTTAACATTTCAAAAAAACAGGAAGACGCATGGCACTTTTTCAAGGATATACGAATAAAATGGTGTATCTTTGCAATTAAACGGAATGTCTCGCTGTCCTCCAAAGGCTCATGCCATGGCTAAGGGTGGTTGCTGTCGGATTCTTGGGTTTGGGAAAAGTGCGTCCGCCGCGCGAGGCGCAGAGTGCGTCCGCTGGGCACGAGGCAAGACTAAACAATGAGAAAAAAAATTACCTATATACTCTGGGGGCTGACCGCCTTGTTTGTTGTTGGAACCAGCTTGTTTTTCACTGCAATATGGAATGGCTGGGTCGGTTATGTGCCGCCCATTGAGGAGCTGGAGAACCCCATTAGGAAATACGCTTCGCAGGTTATTTCGAGCGATGGCGAACTGCTTGGCACATGGTCGTACAACGAGAACCGCATGGTCACCAAGTATGACGAAGTGGCACCGTGTGTCTATAATGCCCTTGTTGCCACCGAGGACAAGAGATTCTTCGAACACTCGGGCGTGGACCTCAGGTCAATTGCTAGAGCTGTGGTGCTGCGCGGCATTCTTCACAGAAAAGAAGCTGGTGGCGGCAGTACCATCACGCAACAGCTAGCCAAACAGCTCTATTCGTCAGTGGCAAGCAACAGCACGCAGAGGGTGATGCAGAAGGCTGTGGAATGGGTGATAGCCATCAAACTGGAGCACTACTATTCGAAGAACGAGATTCTGACACTCTACCTCAACTATTTCGACTTTCTGCACCATGCTGTGGGCATTAAGAGCGCTGCCAAGATATACTTCAACAAGTTGCCGTCGGAACTGACGGTGCCAGAGGCGGCGATGCTGGTAGGTATGTGCAAGAATCCGGCTTACTACAACCCTATCCGCAATCCGGAGGCAACGCTTGAGCGCCGAAACGTGGTGCTGCGGCTGATGGAGGAAAAGGGTTACATCTCGCAAGTGGAGGCTAATGCCTACATGGAACAGGGGCTGGGTCTGAACTTCCAGCGCATTTCGCACAATGAGGGCGTCGCGACCTACTTTAGGGAGTATCTGCGACAGATAATGATGGCGGAGAGGCCACAGAGAGAGAATTACTACTCGGAACTGGACTATAACGATGCGAAGTGTGAGTGGGACAACAACCCCCTCTACGGCTGGTGCAACAAGAACGTGAAGGACGATGGTACACCTTATAATATTTACACCGACGGACTGAAGATACACACCACCATTGATTCGCGAATGCAGCGTTACGCCGAGCAGGCAGTGCGGGAACATTTGCGGTGGCTGCAGTATATGTTCAACAAGGAGAAGAAGGGTACCGCCAAGTATCCATACGCTGCATCGATAGGTGCAAACACTCGC
The DNA here is from genome assembly GCA_963631415.1 of Lactococcus garvieae. Taxonomy (GTDB): domain Bacteria; phylum Bacteroidota; class Bacteroidia; order Bacteroidales; family Bacteroidaceae; genus UBA6382. The sequence continues at coordinate 5,597 of CAVGQS010000081.1, forward strand.
CAGAACCTCATAATGCAAGCTATAAGGCAGAGCGACAGGTACAGGCAGATGAAAGCCGACGGGGCGACAGAAGAAGAGATAATGGAGGCTTTCCATAAGAAAGTGCCGTTGACCGTCTTTACATATCACGGCGACGTGGACACCACGATGACGCCTCTCGACTCGCTGCTCTACCAGAAATCGTTCCTGCAAGCGGGATTTATGTCGATGGACCCAGCAACAGGCTATGTTAAGGCCTACGTGGGTGGCATAGATTTCGGCAACTTCAAGTATGACATGTGCTCACAGGGGCACAGACAGGTGGGGTCGACAATCAAGCCCTATCTCTACGCTCTGGCCATGGAGAATGGCATGACCCCGTGCGACGTAGTGCCCAACGTGCAGCAGACCTATGGAAACTGGACACCTCGCAACGGCAGCCGCTCACGCTATGGTGAGCTCGTGTCGTTGAAGTGGGCTCTCTCGCAGTCTAACAACTGGGTGTCGGCGTACCTCATCAACAAATACGGTCCGGGTGCCCTTGTGCAAATAATGAAGAACTTCGGCATTCACCACAATATAAACGATCCCAACCTCACGTTATGTCTGGGTACCTGCGAGATATCTGTGAAGGAGATGGTAAGCGCTTACAGCGCCTTCGCGAACAACGGCATGAGAGTCGCTCCGCTGATGGTGACGCGCATAGAGGACAGTAACGGAACGGTTATAGCGCGGTTCCGCCCCAATACCAACGAGGCTATAAGCAGCAGTAACTCGTACAGAATGCTAGACATGATGAAGGCAGTGATAGACCAAGGAACAGGTAGAAGACTGAGAGGCAAGTACGGTTTTACGGGAGAAATAGCCGGCAAGACCGGAACGACCCAGATGAACTCGGACGCATGGTTTGTAGGCATGGTGCCAAGGCTTGTGACTGGCTGCTGGGTTGGCGGAGAGAACCGAAACATACACTTTAACAGTACCTCGATGGGTCAGGGCGCATCTATGGCTCTGCCCGTGTGGGCGCTATATATGAGAAAGGTATATAACGACCGGTCGCTAGGCTACTCTCAGAACGAGAGATTTCAGATACCCGAAGGCTTTGACTACTGCAATGGCTACATGATGCAGTCGGACTCAATAGAGAGTTGTGGCGACGAGTACAATCAAGAAATAATAGAACTATAAACAACACGAAATGAAATTTCTAGCACTTATTCCCGCCAGATACGCTTCAACAAGATTTCCTGGCAAGCCCTTGGTTAAGTTGGGAGGCAAATATATAATACAGAGAGTATATGAGAGAGTGTCAGAGCTCTTTGACGAAGCCTATGTTGCCACGGACGACGACAGGATATCAGAGGCCGTCAGCGCCTTTGGTGGTAAGGTCGTCATGACGCGGGCTGACCACAAAAGCGGAACCGACCGATGCTGGGAGGCTGTTAGCAAACTAGGCCCAGACAAGTATGATGTAGTAGTCAACATACAAGGCGACGAACCGTTTATACACCCGGTCCAGATAGAAAGCATCAAGCGCTGCTTTGACGACAGCGAGACGCAGATAGCCACTTTGGTGAAGCCTTTCGGCTGCGACGCTCCCCTATCGGTGCTAGAAAACCCCAATTCTCCGAAGGTGGTGTTAAGCCGAGACATGAAGGCGCTTTACTTTAGCCGTTTGGTGATACCCTATGTGAGAGGGTTGGACAAAGCTGAATGGGCTAAGAGTCAGGTGTTCTACAAACACATCGGCATGTATGCCTACCGCACAGCAGTGCTGAAGGAGATAACGGCGTTAAAGCAGTCAAAGCTGGAGAAGGCAGAGTCGTTGGAACAGTTGCGCTGGTTGGAGAACGGCTACACGATAAAAGTCGGTGTGACTGACATTGAAACGGTGGGCATTGACACCCCTGAAGACCTCCAAAGAGCCGAGATGTTTTTGAAAGAGACCAAAACTTTGTAGGCAGCCTACACAACAAACATAACAACAAGAATGCACACATACAATAGAATACGGCGAACCCTGATATGCTTGGTGGCAATATCCATCAGCACTGACTCGCTTTGCCAGAAAATAAGTATAGGAAGCTATACCTTTACGAAGGACGGTTCGATATACAACGGTCAACTGTTTGGCAAAAAGCCCAATGGACAAGGCCGGACAACGTGGCCGTCGGGTGACGTGTATGAGGGCTACTATCTGAAGGGACATCGCAACGGCAAGGGCATATATACCTTTGCCGATGGAGAGAAGTATGATGGTGAGTGGGTTAACGACCACCAACACGGCAATGGAACCTATTACTTCAACAACAATAATCGGTATGAAGGCCTGTGGTACAAAGACTATCAGGAAGGAGAAGGCACGATGTACTACTACAACGGTGATGTGTATCGCGGTAACTGGAAACAGGACAAGCGCGAAGGAAACGGCACATATACCTACGCTAAGGGTGCGCGATATACCGGGCAGTGGAAAGACGACGTGAAGTGCGGTAAAGGTGTCTTTGTGTGGACCGACGGCTCGAAGTATGATGGAGAGTGGAGCAACAATATGCGCAACGGCACGGGCGTGTTTACATACGCTGACGGTGATGTATACAACGGACAATGGAAAGACGACAACATGAACGGCAAAGGCGTCTACAAATTCAAGGACGGCAACGAATATGACGGACAGTATGTTGACGGAAAACGCACTGGCCACGGACTCTACAAATTCGCTAATGGTGACAAGTATAACGGCATCTTCCAGAACGGCAACAAGCACGGAATGGGAACCTTCACCTGGAAGGACGGCGCTGTATATATAGGCAATTGGAAAGATGACCGCCGTAACGGACAGGGCAAGTATACGTGGGCCAATGGCGATATATATGAGGGTCAATGGAAGGATGACGAGATGAATGGCGAAGGTGTTCTGAGGCTTGCCAACGGCAACAAGTTTAAGGGTGCGTTCAGGAATGGAGTGAAGCACGGAAAGTGTATAGAAGAGGACAAACAAGGAAACAGATTTGAAGGATCATATAACAACGGAAAGAAAGACGGACCATTTGTAGAGAAAGACAAAACAGGCCGGGTTACGGCAACTGGCAAATACGACAAAGGCCAGAAAGTGACGAATTGAAATATGCTTAGAACCCTATAAAGACACCAATATGAAGATAGTAGACAATGACCCTTGGTTGAATCCATACGAAAATGCCATAGCAGGACGGCACTGGCACGCAGTAGACAAGGAGAAGGAACTGATAGGCAACGGCACTCTTGCTGGGTTTGCTTCGGGCCACGAGTATTTTGGCCTGCACAAGACCCCCAAAGGGTGGGTCTTTCGAGAGTGGGCTCCCAACGCCACTGAAATACACTTGATTGGCGACTTCAACGACTGGCAAAAGTCTGACGGCTACAAACTCTCACGCAAGGACAACGGAGTGTGGGAGATAAAGCTGAGTGAGAAAAAGATGCAACACGGACAGCTCTACAAGATGCAGGTAGGCTGGCCAGGCGGTGAAGGGCAACGTCTGCCGGCTTGGGCGACACGTGTGGTGCAAGACGATGAAACCAAGATTTTCAGTGCCCAGGTGTGGAATCCGAAAGACAAGTACAAGTTCAAACACGCAAAATTCAAGTGTCCGGCGGGTCCGTTGTTCATATATGAATGCCACGTAGGCATGGCGCAAGACGCGGAGAAAGTAGGGACATACGAAGAGTTTCGAACAAAAATATTGCCTAGGATAAAGGAAGATGGTTACAACTGCATTCAGATAATGGCCATACAGGAACATCCATACTACGGCAGTTTCGGTTACCATGTGTCAAACTTCTTTGCGCCTTCGAGCCGTTTCGGAACACCAGAGGAACTGAAGCAGTTGATAGACGAAGCCCATTCGATGGGTTTGGCTGTGATAATGGACTTGGTGCACAGTCATGCCGTGAAGAACGAGAATGAAGGACTTGGCAATTTGGCAGGCGATCCCAACCAGTATTTCTATCCCGGCGACCGACATACCCACAACCAGTGGGACAGCTTGTGCTTTGACTACGGCAAGAACGAGGTTCTCCACTTCTTGCTCAGCAACTGCAAGTATTGGCTTGAAGAATTTAAGTTTGACGGATTTAGGTTTGACGGCGTTACCTCGATGCTCTACTACAGTCACGGGCTTGGCGAAGACTTCTTGGGTTACGAATCCTATTTCAACGGTCACCAGGACGACAACGCCATTTGCTACTTGATGCTTGCCAATAAACTCATACATGATGTCAACCCCAAGGCAATTACCATTGCAGAAGAAGTGTCGGGCATGCCAGGACTGGCTGCAAAGTTTGAAGACGGAGGTTTCGGCTTTGACTACCGCATGGCAATGAACATTCCTGACTTCTGGATAAAGACTATCAAGGAAAAGAGGGACGAGGACTGGAAACCTAGTTCCATATTTTGGGAAGTAACCAACAGAAGGGCTGACGAAAAGACCGTGTCCTACTTGGAAAGTCACGACCAAGCCCTTGTAGGCGACAAGACGATAATCTTCAGATTGGTTGACGCCGACATGTACTGGCACTTCAAGAAAGGCGACGAGAACGGAGTTGTCACACGCGGCATAGCTCTCCATAAGATGTTACGATTGGTGACGGCTTCGACCATCAATGGCGCCTATCTGAATTTTATGGGAAACGAGTTCGGCCACCCCGAATGGATTGACTTTCCCCGACAGGATAACTGCTGGCGTTACAAATATGCGCGTCGACAGTGGAATCTGGTTGATAATAAAGAATTGCTCTTTCATTATCTTGGTGATTTTGATAGAGATATGCTCAATGTGCTAAAGAAAAACAAAAGACTGCTGCAAACAAAGATAAAAGAAGTGTGGCACGATGACAATGACCAGGTGCTCGCCTACTCGCGCGGTAAACATCTATACGTGTTCAACTTCAATCCTACAAAGAGTTTTGAAGGGTACGGCTTCAGGATGCCTGAAGGCAAATATAAAGTGATTTTAAACACTGATGCCAAGAAATACGGAGGATTTGGCTTTTCTGACGACGAGGTGGAACACTTGACAAACTACGACCCAATCTTGAATCAGCAGCACAAAGGGTGGCTGCAGTTATATCTGCCGGCACGCACTGCAATGGTATTGGAAGAAATAGACTAAGACTTTGATAGTCATGTGGGAAAGTGCTGCTGGTTTTTTGCGAAGTAATGTGAGCAAGACTAAGATGTGTATGTGGATAATATTCGCAATACACTTGGTCGGAATTTGGACATTTCAGCACTTTATGATAGAATTGACATGGGTTGACTGCAATGTGACGCCTGCCACCGTTGTCTGTCTTTTCCTCGTACTATTGTTACTGCCCTATTCGCTGTCGCACAAACTTAGGATAAAGGCGTATTGGTACAGCCTAATTTTTGTGCCGTCAATCATAGTGTGCACATTGGTGTCGAACGAGAACTTCACTTTGACTAGCTTCATTGCGGCAGTAGTGGCATTGGGGTGCTTTGTTTGGCTGGTCTGCAAACAGCCAAGTTTGCCTGGCAGGCCAGTTGCGAACAACCTAGTGTTGTACCTGTGCATTGTGGCGTATTCGTATGTGTTTGCAAATACAGACTTACTGACGCACTACAAATACTACATGATGCACCTGCAAAGTGAGGGGCAATACGACGAGTCGTTGGAGGTTGGTAAGAAAACTCTGCATGTGAACAAGGACGTGTTTGATCTTCGTTCTGCCGCAATGCTCAAAACCAACACAATTGGCAACAAACTGTTCAAATATCCTGTTCCGAACGACGTGGACACACTGCAACTAGTGGCGGGTCTGAATGAGAATCAGTTACATGATGCAATACTGTGCAACCTTTTGCTACGAAAGAAGTTGGACGATTTTGTCAAGAATCTGCAAAAATGGTATGACATAAAGTCGCCTAACTTGCCGCGTTATTACGAAGAGGCACTGG
>CAVGQS010000082.1:0-11368 GCA_963631415.1 Lactococcus garvieae
TTTTTTTAAGTCCTACTTTATAACTTTGAAGTGTGTGTGCGAACTGTTTTCTTGTCGTTTTATGACCGATATTTTGGATATTTGGCAGATTGGGGACTGCCCGGCAAAAAAAATCCGCAGCCCTGGTGGTTAGGGTTGCGGATTTGGTAAGAGTCTTGTAGATTCGGAGGGGGTAGCGGACAGCAATCGTTTATAATAGGTTGTTCGCTTGAGTTTTAGCGGACAGCAATATTTCCGCATAAACGGATAGCCGTTTCTGTTTGAACGGCTATCCGTTTCCGCGGAAATTGGAACGCCAGGTGGCTCGCTGATGAAGAGAAGTCCTTGTCTGATGAAACGAAGTGGCGAGCGCCAAAACCCAAAGTGAGAAAAGACGTCAATTTTTAGAGTTTTTAATGCTGCGGGCCGCCGTGTTACAGAAAAAGGAACTAACTTTACATATTAAATCTGCACGACACAGCAGATTGTGCGCCGTTGCCCGCTGCGCCAAGCGCGGCAACCCCCTGGCTTAGCCAATAATAAAACAACATATAAATGACTTACAAATGGAAGTACCAACCTCTCACACCGCAGAATCAGGAAGCAGCTGACAAGCTGTCTGCTGAGATTGGCATCAATCCAGTCGTAGGCACCATACTCTACAAGAGGGGCATCAGGACCCCGCGCCAGGCGAAGAAGTTCTTTTCGCCACGGCTGACCGACCTCCACGACCCGTTTGAGATGAAGGACATGGACAAGGCCGTCAGGCGCATCAACCATGCCATCGGCATGAAGGAGAAGATATTGGTCTACGGCGACTATGATGTCGACGGCTGCACGGCTGTGACATTGGTCTACAAATTCCTGCAGGAATTCTACTCCAATGTGGAATACTACATCCCCGACCGCTATGAGGACGGCTACGGCGTCAGTTTCAGGGCCATCGACCGTGCGGTGAGCCTCGGAGTGAGAGTAATCATTATCCTTGACTGCGGAATCAAGGCTAACGAGGAGATAGCCTATGCGCAGGCACGCGGCATAGACTTCATCGTGTGTGACCACCACGTGCCCGACGACGAACTGCCGCCCGCCTACGCCATCCTCGACCCCAAGCGCAAGGACGAGACCTATCCCTACCACGAGCTGTCGGGCTGCGGCATCGGCTTCAAGCTGATGCAGGCCTTCGCCCTGAACAACGGCATTGAGTTCAACAGGCTCACGCCGCTGCTGGAGCTGTGTGCGGTGAGCATCGCCGCCGACCTGGTGCCGATACTTGGCGAAAACCGCATCCTGGCCTACCACGGCCTGAAGCAGCTCAACTCCAACCCGAGCGTGGGGCTGCAGGCCATCATCAACGTGTGCGGACTGCAGGACAAGGAGATAGGCATGTCTGACATCATCTTCCGCATCGGCCCCCGCATCAACGCCTCGGGGCGCATTCAGAACGGCGGCGAGACCATCGGACTGCTCATTGAGAAAGACCTCACGCAGGCCATAGAGAAGGCCAACCGCATCAACACCTACAACGAGGCGCGCAAGGACATAGACCGCCACATGACGGAAGAGGCCAACGCCATTGTCGACAAAATCAAGAACCTCGACGACAGGCGCAGCATAGTGGTATATAATAAGGAATGGCACAAGGGCGTGATAGGCATCGTGGCGTCCAGGCTGACGGAACTCTACTACCGCCCCACCGTGGTGCTCGCCCTCGACGACAACGGCAACCTCACTGGTTCGGCGCGGTCGGTGGCAGGCTTCGACATCTACTCGGGCATAGAGAGCTGCAAAGACCTGCTGGAGAACTTCGGCGGCCACACCTACGCCGTGGGACTGACGCTCAAGGAGGAGCACATCAAGGAGTTCATACAGCGCTTTGAGGACTATGTGGAGGAGCACATAGAGGACGAGCAGACCGCCGCCTCGCTCGACGTGGAGGCGGAGCTGAGCTTCTCTACCGTCACCACCCAGTTCTTCAACGAACTGAAGAAGCTGCGCCCCTTCGGCCCGCAAAACCCCGAGCCGCTCTTCAGCACCCACAACGTATATGACTACGGCACCAGCAAGGTGGTGGGACGCGGACAGGAGCACATCAAGCTGGAATTGGTCGACAACAAGTCAAACAACATCCTGTCGGGCATAGCCTTCGGGCAGAGCAGCCACGCCCGCTTCATCAAGACAAAGAGGGCTTTCAACATCTGCTACAACATAGCCGAAAACACCTACAAGCACGGCGAAATACAGCTGCAAATTGAGGATATCCAACCTGCCAACCCCGAACAGAAGTAACCCCCTGCGAGAGCAGAGCCTGAGCGTCCTGCGCAAATACTGGGGCTACGACAGCTTCCGCGGCATACAGAGCGACATCATCGAGAGCGTGTGCAGCGGACGCGACACCGTGGGCCTGATGCCCACCGGCGGCGGCAAGTCCATCACCTTCCAGGTTCCGTCGATGATGATGGAGGGCGTCTGCATAGTCATCACGCCGCTCATAGCGCTGATGAAAGACCAGGTGGAGCACCTGCTCAACCTGGGCATCAAGGCTACCGCCATCCACTCGGGCATGACGCGCGGCGACATACTGCGGTCGCTGGAAAACTGCATACTGGGCAACTACAAATTCCTCTACATCTCGCCAGAGCGCATCTCGTCGGAGCTGTTTCAGGCCAAGCTGGCGCACATGACCGTCAACTTCATCACCGTAGACGAGGCTCACTGCATCTCGCAGTGGGGCTACGACTTCAGGCCCTCCTACCTGACCATCAGCGACCTGCGCGAGCTGAAGCCCAACGCGCCCGTACTGGCGCTGACCGCCTCTGCCACGCCACCGGTGGTGAAGGACATCCAGCGGCAGCTGCACTTCAGAGAGGAGAACGTGTTCCGCATGAGCTTTGAGCGCCCCAACCTCTCCTACAGCGTTGTGGAGACCAACAACAAGGACACCACCCTGCTCAACATCTTGCGCAGCACCACCGGCTCAGCCATCGTCTACACACGCAACCGCGACAAGACGGCGGAGGTGGCCAAATATCTCACCGCCAACGACATACCCGCCCTCCACTACCACGCAGGGCTGGAGAACGCCGACAAGGACAAGCGCCAGCAGCTGTGGCAGGACGACCTCATCAGGGTGATGGTGGCGACCAACGCCTTCGGCATGGGCATAGACAAGCCCGACGTGCGCACCGTGATTCACTACGGCGTGCCCGACTGCCTGGAGAGCTACTACCAGGAGGCGGGGCGCGCCGGACGCGACGGCAAGCCTGCCGAGGCGATACTGCTCAAGAGCCCCTACGACATTGCCGGACTCAGGCGCCACCTCGACAGCGCCTTCCCCGCCAAGGACTTCATACGCAACGTATACGAGAAAGTGTGCTACCGCTACGAGATGGCGGTGGGCGACGGCTACGGGGTGTGCAAGGAATTTGACATCATGGACTTCTGCAAGCAGCACAAGTTCTTCCCGCTGCCCGTCCACAGCGCCTTCCGCATTCTTGAGAGCGCCGGCTACCTTAAGTACACCGAGCCCGAAGACTGCGTGTCGTGCGTCAAGGTGACGGTGACGCGCGAGGAACTCTACCGCACCAACGGACTGTCAAGGGACTGCGACACAGTGCTCCAGGCACTCTTGCGCACCTACAACGGGCTCTTCGCCGACCTGATGCCCATAGAGGAGATTCTGCTGGCCCAGCGCACCAAGATGTCGCCCGATGCTGTCTACAAGAGCCTGAGGGTGCTGGGCATGATGGGCATCATCTGCTACATACCCTTCAAGCACGTGGCACACATCACCTTCATGCAGCGGCGCGAGGAGACCGACGACCTCAAATTCCCGCCCGACACCTACGAGCAGCGCAGGGCTGAACTGGAGCAGCGCATCAACACCATGATAAGCTATCTCAACAACAACAATTCCTGCCGCAGCCGCATGTTCTCGGAATATTTTGGCGACACCAACGTGGACGACTGCGGGCACTGCGACATCTGCGTAGCCAACGGATACGGAAAAAACCACTCCGGCTCCGGCAACCAGGTAGAAAGCGCTGCCGAGACCATCATCTCGCTGCTCAGCGACGGAGCGCCCCACCCCTACACCGAACTGGCGAAACTGCCCATTCCCATGCCACAGCTCAAGCAAGCGGTGGAGTTTCTGCTAAGTCAAAACGAGATAAACTACGCCAACGGCATGCTGTCGCTAAGCTGACATGCCGCAGAATGCGCCCTTGCGGACATATCTACTGCTTGTTATTGGGTGACGCAGGTTGCCGTGTGCGTCTGCAAAGCCATAGATTTCTCAGTCTGGGGTGATAAACTTCGCTACTTGATATTCCTCATTATGTATTGCGCCATATCCATCACCTCCTCTTGGGTTGGCATCACCTCCTTTTTGAATTTTTCCTCCAGCCATTGACACATTGTCATTTGTTGCTGCTCTGAGGACTTCAACATTAGCATTATTATGTTGTCCTTTTCCATTGGCAGCAATTGCAACCCACCCAATAAAATCTCTTGTATCTCTGAAAGTTCGTTTCCCATGTTTTCCCAATATTGTTTTCTAGTTTTGTTCCACTAAGGCCTTGACTTTTCCATTTCTTACCATATACATCGCTTTCAGCAATTTTTTTTTCCCACAAATCTGTTACACTATTTTCATCAGATATTTACAAAGACCACCCTGCCTGTAGCAGAATCTCTTTTTACTGAACGCCATTCTTGATGTTGTTGGCCACTAACATCACTTGAAGTTTGGTTGGATTCTCTTTGTGATGCATGTATATCCAATCCAGCATTGTCCCCATCTGCTTCTCTGTTTTCAGTATGGTAGCTATCGCTCGGATATTGTCTTTTGGCAATTTCATCTCTAGTAGACAAGCTATCATAAGCTCCTGAAATTCCTTCTCTTTCTGTGTCATTAATTCTTTCTATATGCTGTTCTGTTCTTGCAATGCTATTCGCTGATGAATTCTCTCGGTTTGAGCTTCCATTTCCTCTTTCGATAAGGGCGGCTGCTTGCGTAAGTATTCCATAGCTCGTTCTGAGTTCTTCTTGTGAAAATAGTTTAAGTATTTGGTCATAGCCTTCTATGCTTAAGTTTTCTAATTGATCTAAAGCTTCCTCAGTCCAGTTTCCTGTCTTAATCGAATCATCTTATGCCTTTAACGAATCATCTTGATTATTATTGCCTATAAAAGCCTCAATATCATTATTTGCCAATGAAAATCGCCATTATTGTTTGTCGCTGATTTTACTTGATTCGAATTACGCACAATAGAAATTTTAGAGCTTCTTCAGGAATTTGTGCGGCCTCCGCAGAATGATTAAAACGGGAAAAACGGTCGTTCGCCCGTGTTTTTGCCCGCTTATTGATTAACTTTGCCAATACGACCATGACATTTCCAGAGATATATTCGGCATCGGGGCTGATGGACCTCATCAAGGAGATAGGTTTTCTGCCTTTGCTCGACAGCGGCATTGACGGCTTTTCGGCTGACGCTGTCGTAGACGAGGACTGCGGCTACGTCAAGTTGCCCGACGGCGGCTGGGACTGGCCCTTGTGGAAGTGGAAAGGGCAGATAGTCAGCGGCATGCCCTGCATGTACGGCAAGTTCTTCAACAAGAAGGCGGGCTTCGTGAGCCAGGAGTGGTGGCCTGACCTCTGCAACTACCGCCGCAGCAAGTGGCCCAAGCCCGAGAGCGAGTCGGTAGAGGGCATCATTCTGGATACGCTCCTCACCACCGGCAGCCTCATCACCCGCCAGCTGCGCACCGCCTGCGGATTTTGCGGCGCCGGCATGCGCAGCAAGTTCGACGCCTACATCACCCGACTGGAGATGAGCACCTACATCATTACCGAGGACTTCGTCTACCCCCACGACAAGCGCAACCGCCCCTACGGCTGGGGATGGTCGCTGCTCAACACGCCCGAAGCACTCTACGGCAAGGAGGCATGTCAGTGCAGCCGCACACCCGAAGAGTCGCGCCAGCGCATCTTCAGCCACTTGAGGAACCTGCTGCCCGAGGCGACAGACAAACAAATTGACAAACTTGTAGGATAAGATGAGCAGAATAAAGGAAGAACAACAAGTAGTGGAGATGATGATAAGGCTGTATTGCCGCAGGAAAGAGGGAAACAAAGAGCTCTGCCCATCGTGTACCGAACTGCTGCAGTATGCCCACGCCCGACTCGGCCGCTGCAAGTTTGGCGAAAACAAAACCACCTGCAGGAAGTGCCCCGTACACTGCTACCGTCCCCAGATGAAAGAGCGCATACGCGAGGTGATGCGCTGGGCGGGTCCCCGCATGATGTGGCACCACCCGATAGCCGCCGTCAAGCACATGCTCAGGGAACTGCGGCACTGACCAGCCAAGCACATAGACACACAAAAAATTGGATAAATGATAAAGAAGTCAAGAGAAATGGACAGCCAGTGGGCACTCGAAGTGATGCACAAGGCTCCCTATATAACAGTGAGTTTCGTTGACAATGCCGGCAAGGCATACGGTCTGCCGCTGTCGCTGGCGTCAGGCGACGACAAGCGCTGGTACTTCCACTGCGCGCTGGAGGGCAAGAAGCTCGACGCCATCAAGGCCCACCCCGAGGTCTGCCTCTCAGCCGTGAGCCGCTGCACCCCCACCGTGGGCCCCAAAGACGGCAGTTTCTCCTTGCAGTACAACTCCGCCATAGCCTTCGGCACGGCAGAGGCGGTCGATGACGACGAAGAGAAGATCCTCGCCCTCCGCCTCATCAGCCAGCGCTTCCTGCCCAACCACATGGACGCCTTCGACAGCAGCATCGCCCGCTCGCTCCAGCGCACAGCCGTAGTCAAAATCACCCTGACGGAGCCCCCCGTCGGCAAGCGCAAGCAATATGACAAAGACGGCGAGGAGATGAAATACGGCAGAATGGAGTGAGGCGGCGCTATTCGTCAGAAAAAATGTGGCTGCAAGGGGATTATTCGTCAGAAAAAATGTAGCACACCGCCAACATTCGTCAGAAAAAGTGCAGTCACAAGCGAATTATTCGTCAGAAAAAGTGTATCTTTGCGACGATTATTCGTCAGAAAAAGTGTGAACTATGCTTAGGGACATCTATCAGCAGCTGCTTGTGTGGAAGCAGAAAGAAGGCCGGAAGCCATTGATTCTCAATGGTGCGCGGCAAGTGGGCAAGACATATATCCTGCGGCAATTCGGTCAGCAGGAGTATGCCAAGATGGCCTTCTTCAGCCTCGACCGTGACCAACGGGCTGCCGAGGTGTTTCGCACTGGAGGCACCGCCGCCGACATGCTGATGGCCCTCTCCGCCATCAGCGGTGTGGACATCACGCCCAACGACACCCTGGTAGTGATAGACGAGGTGCAGGACTGTCCCGAGGCGCTCGAGGCACTCAAGTTCTTCTGCGAGGACGCGCCCCGCATCCACGTTGTCGTGGCAGGGTCACTGCTCGGCATCTCACTCCACGGAGGGGTCTCCTATCCCGTAGGCAAAGTTGAGGAACTGCGCCTCTACCCCATGACATTCCTCGAGTTCCTTGACGCCCTGGGCAAGGAACGGCTCAGCGAAGTGCTGCGCAGCGCCAACTGGCCCGTCGTCGACATGCTCCACACAGAACTCGTCAGCCTGCTGCGCCAATACTACTTAGTGGGAGGCATGCCTGCCGCCGTGCTGTCGTTTGTGCAACAGCAAAGCCTCCTGGAGGTGCGCGCCATCCAGCGACAGATACTGGACGACTACCGGCGCGACTTCTCCAAACACGCACCTCACAACGAGGTGCCCCGCATCCACATGGTGTGGGACAGCATACCTGCCCAGCTGGCCAAGGAGAACAAGAAATTCATCTACGGAGCAGTGAAGAAGAGTTCGCGCGCCGCAGATTTCGAGCTGGCCATACAGTGGCTCATCGACGCCGGCTTGGCGTACAAGGTGACCCGGGTTAACAAGCCCGCGCTGCCGCTGAAGTTCTACGAGGACCTGAACGCCTTCAAGCTCTTCATGCTCGACGTGGGGCTCATGGGCGCCATGACAGAGACCCCTGCCGACCGCATCCTGATAGGCAACGACGTCTTCACCGAGTATAAGGGCGCCTTCACTGAGCTCTTCGTATTCACACAGCTGAAGGCGCAGGGACTGAGCCTCTACTATCACTCCGTGGACAACTCCACCATCGAGATAGACTTCCTCACGCAGTGCGGCTCGCGCGTGGTGCCCATCGAGGTGAAGGCCGAGGTGAACGTGAAGTCAAAGTCGCTCCGCACCTTCATCAATCACAACCCCCAACTGAAAGCCGTACGATGCTCCATGCTCCCCTACAAGGACCAAGACTGGATGACCAACATCCCGCTCTACGCCGTCTGCGCATTGAGCAAAATGCAGCCAACAGCGTAGGCAGATTGCATTGTCTGCCGTTCACATACGGCTGTAAGACATATAATATAAGGAGAGTTAAAAACTAATTTTGAATTATTAGAGATAATTGATATGGCATTCTTGAAAGAAGGCGTGTGGTTTTCTAATTTCGGCAGACTCGGGCTGCTCGAATGTTAGAGGGTTTTAGCGGACAACAATGAATCAAGAAAAAGAAACGACAGCCTAAAAAACCTCGCATTAGGCATAAAACCTTTTCCTGACTTCATCATTTTTCCACGCCATCGCGCTGCGCGCATTGAAAATCAGCCGATTAGATTTGTTCCGCGGGTGACGCACGGGTGACGCGAGCACGAAAACGCTCATTTTCGCGCCAGTTTATGCAAGAAAACAAAGCGCGAAAATTGCCTTTTTCGCAACAATTCCACACAAAAATCTTTCCAAAAACAGCCGCTTTGGCACGCCATTTGTATAAAGTTAAGCAGGTTTCAAAAACCCAGTGGCAACAAGAATACAAACAAAAAAACAAATAACATTATGGGAAAGATTATTGGAATTGACCTCGGAACAACTAACTCGTGCGTTGCCGTATACGAAGGCAACGAGCCTGTAGTGATTGCTAACAGCGAAGGCAAGCGCACCACGCCTTCGGTAGTCGGATTCGCCAAGGACGGCGAGCGCAAGATCGGCGACCCCGCCAAGCGCCAGGCTATCACAAACCCCAAGAACACCATCTACTCTATAAAGAGATTCATGGGCGAGACCTACGAACAGTGCGCCAAGGAAGTAGACCGCATGCCGTTTTCGGTAATCAACGAGGGTGGTTTCCCCCGCGTTGACATCGAGGGCCGCAAATACACGCCGCAGGAAATCTCGGCCATGGTACTTCAGAAGATGAAGAAGACCGCCGAAGACTACCTCGGCCAGGAGGTGACCGAAGCCGTCATCACCGTGCCGGCATACTTCTCCGACTCGCAGCGCCAGGCCACCAAGGAGGCAGGCCAGATAGCAGGACTCAACGTGCGCCGCATCGTCAACGAGCCTACGGCGGCAGCCCTCGCCTACGGTGTAGACAAATCCAACAAGGACATGAAGATTGCCGTGTTCGACCTCGGCGGCGGTACCTTCGATATCTCTATACTTGAGTTCGGCGGCGGCGTGTTTGAAGTGCTCTCCACCAACGGCGACACCCACCTGGGCGGCGACGACTTCGACCAGGTCATCATTGACTGGCTCGTCAACGGCTTCAAGGCCGACGAAGGACTCGACCTCTCCAAGGACCCCATGGCCATGCAGCGCCTGAAGGAGGCTGCCGAAAAGGCCAAGATAGAGCTCTCCAGCACCACGACCACAGAAATCAACCTGCCGTACATCTCGGCAGAAGGCGGAGTGCCCAAGCACCTCGTTAAGACACTGACACGCTCGCAGTTCGAGCAGCTCGCACACGACCTCATCCAGGCCTGCCTCGTGCCCTGCCAGAACGCCATGCGCGACGCCAAGCTCAACACCTCCGACATCGACGAGGTAATCCTCGTGGGCGGTTCGAGCCGTATACCGGCCGTGCAGACCTTGGTAAAGAACTACTTCGGCAAGGAACCGTCGAAGGGCGTCAACCCCGACGAAGTAGTGGCAGTGGGCGCATCTATCCAGGGCGCCATCCTCAACAAGGAAGAGGGCGTGGGCGACATCGTGCTGCTTGACGTGACACCGCTTACCCTCGGCATCGAGACCATGGGCGGCGTGATGACCAAGCTCATCGACGCCAACAGCACCATACCGTGCAAGAAGAGCGAAGTCTTCTCCACAGCCGCCGACAACCAGACGGCAGTGACCATCCACGTGCTGCAGGGCGAACGCCCGATGGCTGCACAAAACAAGTCCATCGGCCAGTTCAACCTCGAGGGCATAGCTCCCGCACGCCGCGGAGTGCCTCAGATTGAAGTAACCTTCGACATCGACGCCAACGGCATCCTCAACGTGTCAGCCAAGGACAAGGCTACCGGCAAGGAGCAGGCCATCCGCATCGAAGCCTCCTCTGGCCTGTCGAAGGAAGAAATCGACCGAATGAAGGCTGAAGCCCAGGCCAACGCCGAGGCAGACAAGAAGGAGCGCGAGGCCATCGACAAGAAGAACCAGGCCGACTCCATGATCTTCCAGACCGAGAACCAGCTCAAGGAACTCGGCGACAAGCTGCCCGCCGACAAGAAGGGCGCCATCGAGTCTGCCCTCCAGCAACTGAAGGACGCCCACAAGAGCGGTGACATCGCTGCCATCGACACCGCCATCAACGGTCTCAACCAGGCATGGCAGGCCGCCTCGGCAGAGATGTACAAGCAGGCAGGCGCACAGCCCGGTGCTGGTGCACAGCCGGGTGCCGGTGCCGGAGCCGACGCCCAGTCCGGTCAGCAAGCCGGCGGCCAGGACAACTCCAAGGACAACATCCAAGACGCTGACTTCGAAGAGGTGAAGTAAGCCGCTTCCACAGCCAACACACATAGCAAAGCTCCCGCGCGACCACCAAGGTCGCCCGGGAGCTTTTTTGTGCCCTAACTTTCTAAGCAGCGGCATCCCGCAGCTCTTTCTCTCCCATTAACGTTCAACATATCGCATTTAGGGTACAACCTAAGAAAAAATTCAGCCGTTTGCCTGTTGTTTTGGACAGTTTCCGGACCGGCGGGGCTTGCTTTGCAAAAAAAAATGCATAAACATTTTGGCGTTTCAAAAAAAAAATAAACTTTGCATTGTCAACCCTAGAATGAAAGTCATAATGATTTATTCCGCTGAAATCTTACAAAAATTCACCTAAAATATTTAGAAATTTATGAAAACAAAAGCATTTGCAGATGGTAAAGCCAGTTGCCAAGACAAGAAAATGAAGAAATATACGGTTGAAATGACCATAAAAGGTTTATCAAAAGTACATTGGTCAAAGGTTCACGACAAATCGTCAGAAGAAATAGATGCAGAGATAGAGGAGGGGATTGACGAAGGATTCGCTGACGAAGTTATAGTTGATCTTATAGATTC
>CAVGQS010000083.1:0-11150 GCA_963631415.1 Lactococcus garvieae
AAAGCCTTGTCATTGTCAGCGGCAGAAATAGTAGTGGATGCGCTAACCACGTCCTTAACGAAAGCGCCAGACTTAGCCGAACCGCCGATGATATAGTTGTATACGGCAACCACGTCAGTAGAGTTAACACTGCCGTCGCCGTCAACGTCGGCAGATTCAGCAGAGATGCCAGAGTCGGCACCACCGATGATGTAGTTGTATACAGCCACAACGTCAGCAGAGTTGACGTTGCCGTCGCCGTCAACGTCGCCTGCAGCTTGTGTCTCGGGAATTTCGTTGAGCCCAACAAGTTCGAGTTCGAAAGCGGTCTCTTCGCCCTCTATTTCACCCAGGTAGTAGGTGGGGTCTATCACGCCGTGCTGGAAGGGGATGGTCAGCGATGAGGTGGTAACCTTGGTTCCCTCGCTGGTGATGTAGGCCACGCCCTTGCCGAAGGCCTTGGAGTAGAGCGTGCCGACCAGACCGTTGACGAAAGTGCTGCTTGCGGTGACTTCGGTAGGTATGGGAACAATGAGCTGGGCGTCTTCTTCCGTGCTGTTCCACTTGCAGTAGACGGGTTCGCCGGCCTCAGCCTCGTCCTTTTCGTAGAAGGCCACCTTGGTCACCAGTTCGCCGGCGTCGTTGGTAGACTGTGTCATGCTCTTCACGCCGTAGATGTGGAAGCCGTCGTTGATGTCCATGCCAGAGACGTTGTAGGGGAATACCACTACGCCCTCGGTGCCGTTGGTGATGCGGCTGTTGACAACCGCCTCAACGTCTTCACCTACCTCTACGATTCTCCATCTCTGCTCCTCGCTGGAGTTGTCCTTGTCGATATGGGAGATGGTGTCGCCCTTCAGTACGCCGAGTGAGGCTTCTGCTGAGTTGAGCGCACTGGTGGAGGAGAAGATGTAGCCGCCATAGCCGCCGTAGCCCACGGTGTAGCCGCTCGGTGTGCGCTCGGTGTTGATGACGCCGTCGACTGCATCAAATGCGGGGAGATAGAAGCCAGAGGCCAGATTCTGCACATAGTATTCGCCGTCTTTGCCATCAACAGGGATGAAGCGGAACATGTGGGTGGCTGCGTTGGTGTAGTCCTCGTCGAGGCTGCCGCAGCGTACGCTGAAGGCGCCGGAGGTGAGGGATGTGGTCGGGAACTTGACGCACATGGGCACGTCTTCGTACTCGCCCGATGCGTTCACGATGTAGTAGTACTTGCCGGGCTCAAACGACTTGACGGTAGCCATGAAGGCGTCGTAGGCTTCCGTAAGGTTGTTGATGGCAGTGCGGAGGTCGGCCACCGAAACGGATGCGCTGACATAGGGCTTGGCCACCTCGATGGCTGCGAGCAGCTTGGCGGGCGCGCCTTCGTCGCTGCACTCACCCACGCCGGTGCCAAACTTGGCAGTAGTGGCGACGATGTTGCAGGCGTCTATCATTTCGGAGAGCACGAGGGTGTCGGCGTAGAGAGCGCGCACATCAGCGATGGCGCTGGAGAGGTCCTCAATGTCGGCGTCAGAGGCCTCAGAGGCAGTGGCGAGCTTGGTCTCGATGAGCGCCATCATGGCGTCGGCCTTGTCGGAGAGTCCCTCCACGGTGTAGTACTGCGAGGTCTCCTTGTTGGCCGTTGCCGGATAAACCTGGAACTCAGAGATGGTGAAGTATGAGCCGCTATTGGCATTGGTGTTGACCTTGTAGCGCAGGAACGAATACTGCTTGCCGAGGTCTACGGTGTAGCGCGCGGGAGTGGCGAGCTGGCCCATGTCGGTGGTGGAGATGAGCTTCCAGGAGCTGGCGTCGGCGGTGTCGTTGGTGGCATAGATGTCCACCAGGGCGGGACGCTCCTGCTTGCCCCATGTTATCTGCTTGGCTGTTCCCATGCGCACGTTGTACTCGAAGGTTACAATCTGCGTCGGGGTCTTGCTGATGTCTACCTGGATGTAGCCCGTACCCTGCATGTAGGAAGCGGAGTCGCCGTCGATGAGGAACTTGTAGTCGTCAGCGTTCTTGACGCCCTGCTTGCGAATCGTGGAGAAGGTAATCTGGTTGTCGTCGGTGGGCGTAGCGTTCAGGCCGCCGTTGGCAACGGTGATGAGAGGATTAGCCTCATCGGTGACGTAAGTAAAGAGGTTGGCGTAGAGCTCGCGGCCATCGCTGGCCAGTTCCTCAATGGCCTGTGTGCGCACAAACTGCTGCTTTTGGTAGTTGAAAGTCTCCATCTGCTCGTCAGAAACTCTGCGCATGTACCACAGGTTGAAGTGGGTGTTGATGGTAGAGGCGTCGCTCCACTGTCCCCAGGTGGTCAGCTTGCCCTCAGAGTCAGAGGCGGCGGGGTTGGAGCTGGCGTAGGGGGTGTAGGAGGTGGTGTGCCATGTGTGGCTGCCCCAGTACCACTTGCCCGATACGTACTGGCGGAGGTGCTGCGCCTCGGCTTTCTCCTTGGTCAGGACGGGCGTGGAGTTATACCATGCGCTGCCCTTGGCCACGAAGAGGCCGGTGGAGTAACCCTGCACCCAGTATTCGTTTTCCTCTGTGGCTTTGTCCACGCGGAACACAAATTCTATGTTGCTTGCGTCGAAGGTCTTGTAGGCCAAGAGGTTGGAGGTGGCGTCGGTGTAGGCGGCCTTCTCCACTCCGAAGTTGTTGAGGAAGTCGTCGTAGCCGCTGACCATGAAGTAGTAGCCGTCGGTGATGGGATTTACACCGGCTTCCACTGCCTCGCGCTTGGCGCGGAGGTCGTTTAAGGCAGCTGTGTATTCTGCTTCGGTCGCCGTGGCGGAGACAACGAGCAGCATGGCGCTCTCCATCGACGCGTTGTAGGCCTCAACAGCCGACTGCTCATAATAGCCGGGGTCAGTGCCGCTCACAAATTCTGTCTTGCTGTAGGTCTCGACCACGGCCTCGAGTTCGGCCTTGGGGTCGAGTTTCTCAACCTCCCAGAACTGCCAGCCCGTCTTCTCGTTGTAGGGCTCAAAGGCGACGTTGATGTTCTGCGAGCCGAGCTTCATGTACCATGTGGTGCCGTCGGTCTTGCTCACCAGCGACTGGCGCGCGATGACGTAGCCGGCAGAGGGGCCGTTGGTACGCCAAGCCTCGTTTTCGGTCACGTCGCTGGTGGCGGGAGTACCCTTCTCGATGGTCACCTTGGCAGCTGTGGCCTTGTCGCCAAGTTCAAAGTTGAAGCCGTTGTAGTTGAATACGTCGAAGCCGTCGAGGTTTGGATTACCCTCAAGGTCCACTTCCTGGACATACTTGGACTGCCCGACCGACCAGAGGTAGTAGAGGTCGAAGCCGGCTTCGGTCTTTTCGCCCGTGGCCTCGATTTGCCAGAGCACATCGTCGTCCTCCAACACGGAGAGCAGACCGCCGTCCGCGCCATACTTGCACGAGAGGTAGTCGTTTGACTCTGTGTTCACAATAGCATAAGTCTTGCCGGTCTCAAACACGGTGGCCTGCTTGGCAAGCTTGTACTTCTGCGCACTGGTTGTCACTGCGCACAGCGTGGCGAGCAACAACGTAAAAAGAGTGTACAGTCTTTTCATCTTGTGTGTGTTTTTGTGAAGTTAATAATAGGGTTTGTTGCTTTGTCTTGGAAAAAGAAAGTCAAGATCTGAAGTGTCTTGGTGGTGGTGGACAATACTTCAGACCTTGACCATATTATAATGTATAGGTGTTACCAGATGTCTTCTGCCTCAGTTCCGCTGTAGACCCACTTGGGCACAAACTCCAGGTAGTCGAGCAGGAAGGCGAGGTTGGTGTTCTCCAGCACCGACTTGACGCGAATGTACCAAACCTCGTCGGGGTCAAACGTGCCGGTGTAGACAATGCGGCGCAGGCGCAGGTTGTTGGCGTAGGTCTTGGTGTTGCGCATAGACTCGGTGATGATGGTGCCGTTGCGCTTGATACCGTCGTGGTAGGGCGGCTTCATGAAACCATGGTTGCGCATCGACTTGTCGTTCTCGTAGTTGTGATCCCAGTCGTCGGTGTCCTGCTCCCAGCCAATGGTCGGGTTGCTCTGCGACAAGCGGAGGTCGAGCGGCAGGCCCACAGGCTCGAGGTTGTCGGGATTGGTGCCGATGTAGATCTGGGCCATGCCGAACGAGGTATTCATCGGCGCTGCCAGGCGGAACTCGTAGGTGCCGCGGTAGGGCACCGGCGGCAGGCGCAGCGTCATGTCATACTGTCCGCGCACGTTGTACTCGTCGCCCTGATAGTTGTCGACGGTGCTCGAGTAGTAGGGCATGTAGCAGAAGCGGCACTCGCTGGAGTAGGTGATGGTGCTGAAGTAGCCCGGAGGGAACGGTATGGCGGAGTTGGTGGCTTTCAGACGGTAGTCGTTGGTCATCAGCTCAGGCAGCAGCGACGACACATCCCAGCGCAGGCGCTCGTTGAGGACGACGTTGGGCACGTCGTTGTCATATATAAGGATGTCGTCTATCGGGTAGTAGAAGCCGTTGAGGGCCTGGTTCACATAGCTGCCGTTGGTCTTGCTCACGAGGATGCCGGGGCGGTCTACGTCATACTCTTCGTAGTATTCGCCTGCTGCCACGTCAGTCTTGTGCTTGCAGTGGCGGTTGATGCGTATGCCGTCTGTCTGCTTGCCCTCGGTGAGCTTGATGAGGCGGCGGTGGGCGGTGCACATCGTCTCGTAGTATTCGAAGCAGTCAATGCTGAGCTGCTCGGGGTTGTTGTAGGCATAGCCCATCTCGGCGTGGTGCACCACGAGGTTCTTGGAGGTGAGGAGTATCGGCACCAGGTGGTAGGAGACGAACTGGTTGACGGCATTGTCTTCCTTCGTCATGTCGCTGCCCGTGGCGTCGGGATAGGCTTCGCGGCACTTTGCCTTGATGGCTTCCATTATTTCAGCGCCGTTCATGAGGATGCCGTTTTCGAGCTTCGGTGCCGGAATGCCCCACTTCTCCACAAACACGCTGTCGGTCTCCACAAACGCGGTGTAGCCCTGGTAGCGGTGCTCGGGATAGGCGGTCGC
Source organism: Lactococcus garvieae (assembly GCA_963631415.1). Taxonomy (GTDB): domain Bacteria; phylum Bacteroidota; class Bacteroidia; order Bacteroidales; family Bacteroidaceae; genus UBA6382. The sequence continues at coordinate 4,970 of CAVGQS010000083.1, forward strand.
CTTGCCGTCAAGATTGAGGCCCATCTCTTCGTGGTTCTGCTCGTAGTCCTCGTCGCGGTACTTGCTCATCTTCTCGTCCCACCCGGTCTGTTGCAGCAGGTAGGCAAACACCTTGGTGTTGGGCGTCTGCTCCAGCAGCGACGGCACGTAGGCGTTCGACAGCTGCAGCACGCGGTCCACTCCGTGAATCACGCCGTTGGTCACCTCGTTGTCGGGGCTGATAATCCTCGACGACGCGTTGACGTAGGTCGTGGCCTTGTTGGTGACGGTGTCTGTGTAGAACTTGATGGTGATGTAGCGGTCGTTCATGTTGGTCTTGTTCAGCGGCTTCTCGTCGATGAAGTCGGTGGACAGGAAGGCGTCGGAGTTGCCGTTGTCGATGATGGCGTTGCGCACGATGTATTCTGCCGTGGAGTCAGGCATCTGCGTGATGTCGTAATCCTTGGTCAGGTAGATGGAGTCCAGATACAGCTGCACCGCCTCGTTGGTCGGGGCAAACACGGTGTAGTTGCCGCGCGCCGAGAGTAGCTGCGAAACATACGAGTCGCTGCGCGAACTCAGCTTCACCTTGTTGCAAGCATAGAGAAACGAGCTGTAGTTCTCGTTCTCCTCCAGATACGTTGTGATGGTCTTGCCCGTGAAGGTGTAGATGTCTGACTCGTCCACCTTGTCGGAACACGACGCAAACCCGGCTGCCATCAGCGCTACCAGGCTCACAAGAAGACTGCTCCTTAGAAATTTAATCTCCATGTTAAAATTATGTATTTTTGTTTATTTTTCGTTCTCTAACTCCCGGTTGGCGCTGCTCTTGCCGCGCCGCGCGGAATTGTCTACGGCCGTGGAGTTTTCACGCATTGAGACACACTCCCGCAAGACACGGCAAAGATATAGCATATTTTCTTTTCTAGCAGAATTCTCCCCCCTTTTTTTATATTTAACAAAGATTTTGGTCGCATATTACAAATATATTATCAAAATATTCCACCTTTTGCGCCACAGTTCAATCCGCCGGCGCGCAGTCTTGCCGATGCCCCCTCGGCGGGCCGCCCCCGCGCGGCGCCAAAACGAATATTGCACAAATATTTTTCGCAAACATTCACTTTCGGGGCGAGAAACAAGCATTTGTAGACCCTAAAGCAATAAACATACAGAAAAAAGAAATACCTTTGCGAACGGTTGGGCCAGGCGCTGGCGCCGCGGCTGTGTCTCGGCACGCGCGCCCACGCCCCAGCCGAGTCTGTCAGACAAACAAAACAACAACATAAATGAAAAGACAAAGACTATTTACCATTGCCGCCCTTGGCGCCGCGATGCTGTTGGGCAGTGCCCTGGCTGGCGCGGCGCAGGACGTAGACCGGACCAAATATCCCGACTACAAGCCGTTTGACGCCAGCCAGCAGAAGACCATGGCGCAGAGGACTGCGCAAAACAAGGCCAAGTCACAGAGCCGCACCAAGACGCAGGACCGTGCCACGGCGCAGGGCAGCGCCAAAGCCAGCGGCTACGCCAAGTCGGCCAACCGCGGACAGCGGCCCGACCACATCAACAACGCACTGAGCATGTACTACCCGCCCGTCTTCACCCAGAGCGGAGGCTCGTGCGGCTCGGCACAGGCCATAGGCTACATGTTCACCCACGAGATGAACTCCTGGCGCAACAAGGACGCCTCGCTTGAGGAGAACCAGTACCCCACCCACTTCACCTGGCTCTTCACCACGCCGGGAGTGGACAAGATACGGCTCATGACCGCCAACGGCATACCCAACGTGCCCACCTACGGCGGACGCACCTACTCCAACAACTTCGGCTACCAGACCACCGACAACGAATACTTCGGCTGGATGCAGGGCTACGACAAGTGGTACGCCGCCATGTTCAACCGCAGCACCAGCTTCTTCTACGGCCCCCGCGTGTCAAAGGACGACGAGTCCACGCAGGAAGAGCTCAAGCAGTGGCTGTGGAACCGCTGGGGAGCCGAGGGCTACAACGACGGCGGACTGGCTGGCTTCGGAGTGGCAAGCGGCGGAACCTGGGGACGGGTGCCGTCTACCGTCAGCAACGATGCCATCGGCGTGAGCAACAAGTACTGCGTCCGCAACTGGGGCAAGACCTACGACCACGGCATGACCATCGTGGGCTACGACGACCGCATAGAGTTTGATCTCGACTCCAACGGGGTCTACGGAGAGAAGGACAAAAACGAGCTCGGAGCCTGGATTATCTGCAACTCGTGGGGCAACGACTGGTGCAACCAGGGCTTCATCTACTGCCCCTACGCCTTCTCCTACTGCACGTACCAAAACGGGCAGATGAACCTCAACTGGGCGACCGAGCTCTACGACCACCGCCCCGACTTTGAGCCACAGCGCACCATCAAGCTCCTGATGGACTACGACCACCGCTGGGAGCTGAAGCTCAGCGCCGGCATCGCCCAAGACACCGCCGCCACCGAGCCTGAGGCCAAGACGGACTTCGTGCACTTCAGCGGCACCACCAAGTACGACGTCAGCGGCACCTCGCCCACCGTGCCCATGCTGGGGCGCTGGGCCGACGGCTACCACTACGAGCCCATGGAGTTCGGCTACGATCTGACCGACCTCGGCGAGCCCTTCGACAAGACCAAGCCGCTCAAATACTTCTTCTATGTCAGCACCAAGACAGGCGGCATAGGCACGGGCCACCTCTACAAGGCCTCCATCATGAACTACGAGTACGACCGCGAGACGCCGACCGAGATTCCCTTCGACATCGACACCATCGACATCAAGGGCGGCGAGGCCACACTGTGCGTCACGGTGGTGGTGCCGGGCGAGGCGGTCAATCCGCCGCTCAACGCCGCCCTCAACGGCACGCTCCTGTCGTGGACCTCGCCAGCCGCCACCACGCTGCCCATCGACAAATACTACATCTACAGCGGCACCACGCTGGTTGACAGCGTGGGCATGGCGCAGCGCACCTACACCGTCAGCGACAAGGACGGCGTCTACTCCGTCGCAGCCGTCTACAAATACAACGAGCGCACACTGCTGTCTCAGAAGAGCAACACCGCCAGCAACCCGCTCATCCTCGCCAACAAGGACAACCTCGTCCTGCAGCTCAGCGAAAACGGCATCACCATACCCAACGCCATCACCAAGGCCTACAACCAGGCCACCGTGGAATTTATGGTCAAGCCCACCTCGCTCGGCACCGCGCTCAACAAGATGGGAAACCCCGACAACAACTTCTTCGTCAACATCTCCGCCTCAGGCCAGGTCAGCACCGGGTGGTCCACCAAGACCTCGCTCGACTACGCCAGCACCAACGCCAGCACCATCAAGGCAGGCTCGTGGAGCCACGTGGCCATAGTGATTGACGGCAGCACCCTCACCGTCTTCGTCAACGGCATAAAGAAGAAGACCGTCACCTCCACCACCTACAGCGGCCTGCCCGCCATCGGCGACTTCACCATAGGCCTCGCTGACGGGCTCATGAACGCCGCCATCGACGAGTTCCGCATCTGGGGCACAGCCCGCTCCGTCTCCGAAATCCTCGGCGGCAGAGACGAGGCCATCTCCAACCCAGCCGCGCTCAACGACCTCATCGCCTACCTGCCCATGGACCTCATCGACGACGGCGGCGAGACCAAAGTGCGCGAATACGCCATGACCAACCACGCCTGTTTCACCAACGACAGCTACACCCAGGCTGCCGACGCCACCATACTGAAGGGCTCCAAACTGGCCACCGTGCCGTCCATCGCTTGCAGCCAGGACACCCTCGAGGCAGGAGTGCCAGCCAAGTTCAGCGCCGTGTCGCCCCTCTCCACCATAGCATGGCAGTGGAGCGCGCCCGGAGCCGAAGGCAGCAGCTACACATCGCAGGCCCCCTACCTTATATATAATAAGGCGGGCAACTACACCGTCACCCTGACCGTCACCAAGGCCGACAGCACCACCACTACCGCCACCAAGGACATAGTGGTCAAGGCTGCCGAGATGCCCGTGGCTGACTTCGTGATGGCAGACTCCGTAAAGGACGCCGGCGAGGCCTTCAGCTTCGTCAACCGCACGCAGGGAGCCAACGCCACCTACATCTGGACCCTCACCGGAGCGCGAACCGAGACTCTGCGCACCACCAACGCCACCGCCACCTACGACGTGCCCGGCACCTACACCGTGACACTCACCGCCGCCAACAGCACCGGCCAGTCCACCGCCAGCAAGACCATCCAAGTCAACGCCGCCGCACCGACCGCGCAATTCACCGTAGACCCCTCGAGCATCATGCTGGGCGAGACCACCTACCTCGTCGACAACAGCCGCGGCACTGCCGACAAGTGGATGTGGACACTCGACAACCACAGCCACGCCACCGTCATCAACGGTCAGAACTCGTCGTTCACCCCCACCCGCCCCGGCTTCTACGATGTCACCCTCTCCGTCACCAACGACGTGGGCACCAGCACCCTGACACAGAAGCGGCAGCTCTGCGTCTCCAACGCCGACGCCAAAAACGCGCTCAGCTTCACCGGCAGCGAACGGGTCAAATTCAACTGCCCGCTCCCTGCCAACAGCAAGACGTGGACCATTGAGTGGTGGATGAACCCCTCGCAGTACAGCGGCGCCGGAGGCTTCTACACCGAAAACGGATTCGCCAGCATGCACGCCACCGACAACGGCGCCTACCAGATAGCGCTCGACAACTCCTCGCTCAAGTCGGCAGAGGGCTACGTCATCCTCAACGAGTGGCACCACTACGCCATCACCTTCCGCCTCGGCACCGTCAAGTTCTACCGCGACGGCGAACTCTTCGACACGCCCTCTTCCACCCTGGCCTACACCACCGGCCAGTGGACCGGCACCATGTCCATAAGCGACACCGAGACACCCTACAAGGGACTCATCGACGAGCTTCGCATCTGGAGCAAGACGCTCACCGAGAGCAACCTCAAGACCGTGGCCAACGCGCCCCTCGAGGGCAACGAAAGCGGACTGGCGCTCTACTACAACTTCAACCAAGGCCAGGGCAGCGTGGCTGACCAGACCACTGCCGGCAACGACGGCACGCGCGAGGGCTTCGGCCCCGACGGCGACGCCTGGCCCGTCACCCTCGGCGTCTTCACACTCGACACCGAGACGGCAGCCGCAGAGCAAGACGTGAGCGCCACCTGCCTCACCAACTACAAGCGCCCCTTCCTCTACGACGACAAGACCACCACCAACAGCTACTCCGCCAACCGCTTCTACGCCCTGGAGCAAGGCACCGCCAACTCCACCTGGCAGCTGCGCGGCAACACGACCGAAGGCAGCGTGACCACCGGAGTATATGTCGACAAAGCCTACAACTACGACTTCGCCATAGCCACCGGCTACTACGGCTTCGCCAGCAGCCTGGCTGACTGCCGCGCCTACCAGACAGTGCTCCTGCCCGCCGGCAAATACACCTTCAGCCTCAGCGCCAGCAGCAAGGCGGGCACCGTCAGCAACTCCAGCCTTGTGGCCACCGCCGGCTCCGAACTCTCCACCACCGCCACCCTCGCCAAGAGCCTCGCCCATACACCCCTCGACGCCACCGCGTCCGTCAGCTTCACCCTCAGCGAAGAGACCGAGGTGAGCCTCGGCGTGCTCTTCAACCTGTCGACCTACTCGCGCCTCTGCATTCAGGAGTTCAAGCTCACAAGGCAAGACATCGAGAGCATCAACGCCGACGGCGAGACCAGCGTCTACGAGAGCATACGCAACGGCAACGTCGACGAAGCCCGCGGACGCGAAGGCGGCATCATGATAGCCTCGCAGGACAAGAAGGTCTTCCGCATCTACAACGCCGCCGGCCAGTGCGTCTTCAACGACACCGTCCACGGAGTCCACTTCCTCCCCTTCGACAAGGGCGTCTACATGGTCAACGGCACCAAGGTGCTCGTCAAGTAGAACATATCGCCGCGACACTTGCCAATCCGCAGACCCGACAAACAGGGCTGCGGATTTTTTTTTGCCCAAGCCCGACCCCGCAAGTTCAAAAACGAAAAATACGGCATGAAAAACAACAAGCACACACGGTTCGCAAGCACTTAAAAGTTATAAAGTAGGACTTAAAAAATTTTTATGCGGACTTAAAAAAATTTCGTGCGGACTTAACGAAAAAATTTCGGGCGAAACGCTGCAACGTTTCGCCCCGAAACGTTGCTTTGTTTCGCCCGAAA
>CAVGQS010000084.1:0-10963 GCA_963631415.1 Lactococcus garvieae
TTTAAGTCCTACTTTTCAATCGCTCAAGTGCTTCTTAAAAATTCTCAAGTGCGCGTGAGATGTAATACGCTGAAAATGAGGCGAACATGACAGTCGTGAATTTTCACGAATTGCAGGACTGGCACACCGCATCGGGTTTTTGCGGGCTGCAATGGGGAAATGCGGGGAAGGGTTTGGCGTGGAAACAAAAAAAACGGACAAGTTCCGCTTTCCCGCAAGGGGTAACGAAGCTTGTCCGTTGATTGTTTGTGGTTTCCTGATTTAGGTTGCCTCGGGTTGTCCGGAAGGTTGTGCGCCAGCCGGATGTGAAGTTGCTATTTCTTCTTGTCGCGCTTGGCTATCTCAGAGAGGTTCTTGTCAACCACCTCGATGAGTTCGTTGATGTTGTCGAGCTTGCTCTGCCACAGGTCTGGACGGTCAGGCGATATGGCCTGTGCCTGCTCGAAGTAGCCTTTTGTCTTCTGAAGCATGGCTTTCAGTTCGAGCTGCTGCGACTTGTAGTTGGCTGCCTTGTTGTCGGTCGTGGCCTTGCTGTTGAGGGTTCTCACCTCGTTGAAGTAGGTTACGCCAAGGTTGGAGATGGCCTCTACAAACGCCGAGTCAATCTTGACGGCGGTCTCGAAGCACTGGCGCGCCTCGGTGTCCTTGCCTTCGTCCATGAGCACTACGCCCTTGATGTAGTGAGCCATCTTGTTCTGCGGCGCCTTGGCTACAAACTCGTCGGCTATCTTGGAGGCCATGGCCTGGTCGTGCTTGTCGTAGTAGTACTTCAGGATAATCTGTGGATAGTTGACGTTGTTGGTGTTCTCCATGGCGTCTTTGAGGACTTCGAGCCACTGGGCGGTGTCGCCCTTCTGGAGCAGGGCGGTCGTCTTCATGTGGTAGCCGTCCTCGCGCGTCACCTGGTCAGTGCTGTTGATGGCGTAGTCAACGGTCTTGAGCACCTTGTCGTAGTCCTTCTGCTTGAAGGCTATGATGGTGGCATAGTAACCCACGATGGGATAGCGGTCGTCGGACTTGTAGATGGAGTCGGTCTCCGCTGGGGTGAAGATGGGGCACTTTGGGAATTCGAGATGCTTGGTATAGTACTTGTAGGCCAGTTCGTCGTTGCCGTTGGTATACTCCATCTGGGCTGCTATCAGGTAGTAGCCAAGCACCTTCTTGAGCCAAACGATGTTGCCGTTGTTCTCGCCAATGGTGTACTTGTCGCCATAGTTGAACTTGGGCTTCACCTTGCCCTTGGCATCGGGCTGGTTGTCAAGTTCGTATGATTTGAGCAGGTAGTCCACGGCCTTGTCCAGGCAATTAACGAATGCCACAGTGTCGAGCGGCTGGCGGGAAGAATATTTGGACATCTCCTCGTTGAGCAGACGCAGTTCCACCTGGCCAGCCACGTTGTAGGCATACGCCATCTTCTTGGTCTTGGGGTTGACCAACACTTCGGCCATGGTAGCCTGGGCTTCCTTCAGACGGTTTTCGCCTATTTGCTCCTGAGCCTTATAGATTTGGGTATCCTGTGCCCAGCCGGTTGCGGCTGCAAGCACAACAGCAAGTGACAAAAAAAGTTTTTTCATACTGCTTTGTTGTTTAGGTTTGTATTTTCTTGTTTTATTCGTTGTCGGGAGTTTCCTCGCTATCGGCGGGCGCGTCGGTTTCCTGCGGCAGGGTTGCGTCGCCCTCGGCCTCTGGTGCGTCAGTCTCAAGCGCGTCAGTCTCGGCGTCTTCGGGCTCTGCCTCTACTTTGCAGACAGACGAGATGGTGTCGTTGCGCTTGGAGAGTTCAATGACTTTCACTCCCTGGGTGGCGCGTCCTACAATGCGAAGGTCCTTGACGGGAATGCGGATTGCCGTGCCGCTCTTGTTGATGATGACGAGGTCGTTCTGCTCGTCGACCATGAGTATGGCAACAAGCATGCCGGTCTTTTCGGTGATGTTGATGGTCTTCACGCCCTTGCCGCCGCGTCCGGTGAGTCGGTAGTCCTCAATGCTGGAGCGCTTGCCGAAGCCCTTCTCGCTGATGACCATGATGGTCTTGTCGAGGTCGCGCTTCCATACGCACACCATGCCTACCACCTCGTCGTCTTCGCTGGTGAGGGTCACGCCCTTCACACCAGTGGCTGTGCGGCCCATGGCGCGCACCTTCTCTTCGTTGAAACGGATGGCACGGCCGTTGTGGGTGGCAATGACGATCTCGCTGTCGCCCTCAGTGAGTGAAACGCTCACGATGGCGTCGTCTTCGCGTATGTTGATGGCGTTGACGCCATTGGCTCTCGGGTGGGAGTAGTCGGCAAGGAGGGTCTTCTTGATTATGCCCTGCTTGGTGCAGAAGGTGACGTAGTGGGACTTGCAGAACTCCTCGTCCTTGAGGTTCTGCACGTGTATCATAGTGTTGAGCGAGTCGTCGCCGGGGATGTTGAGGAGGTTCTGTATGGCGCGTCCCTTGGAGTTTTTGGTTCCCTCGGGCACCTCATAGACCCTGAGCCAGTAGCAGCGGCCGCGCTGGGTGAAGAAGAGCAGGGTGTCGTGCATGTTGGCGCGATAGACCTTGTCGATGAAGTCCTCGTCGCGCGTAGACGACAGCTTGCTGCCTATGCCGCCGCGGCCCTGTGCGCGGAACTCGCTGAGCGGAGTGCGCTTGATGTAGCCCAGGTGGCTGGTGGTTATCATCATCGGGTCGTTGGCGAAGAAGTCTTCGGGATTGAAGTCGTCGGCCTCCTGATACTGTATAATGCTCTTGCGCGGGCTGCCCCACTTCTCCTTTACCTCCACGAGTTCGTCCTTGATGACCTTGCGGCACAGGCTGTCGTCGGTGAGGATTTGGTTGAAGTAGTCAATGCGCTTCTGCAGTTCGTCGTACTCGGCGTGCAGCTGCTCCTGGCGCAGTCCGGTGAGCTGGCCGAGTCGCATCTCGACGATGGCGTCGGCCTGAGGCTCGTCGAAGCCAAAGCGCTTCATAAGTCCCTCCTTGGCCAACTGCGGAGTCTGCGAGGCGCGTATGATGCGCACCACCTCGTCGATGTTGTCGCAGGCCTTGATGAGTCCCTCCACGATGTGGGCGCGCTCCTGAGCCTTGCGCAGGTCGAAGCGGGTGCGCCTGATGACTACGTCGTGGCGGTGGGCTACGAACGCCTCAATGCAGTCCTTGAGCGTCAGCAGGCGCGGACGACCGTTGACCAGTGCGATGTTGTTGACGCTGAACGAGCACTGCAGGTCGGTCATCTTGAGCAATTTGTTGAGCACCACCTTGGCGTTGGCGTCGGTCCTGACGTCAACCACGATGCGCATGCCCTCGCGGCCAGTCTCGTCGTTGACATTGCTGATGCCCGCAATCTTCTTCTCGTTGCTGAGCATCGCTATCTTCTTGATGAGCTCCGACTTGTTGACGCCATAGGGAATTTCCGTGATGACTATCGAGGAGTGGGAGCCGTTGTCTTCTATCTCGTATTTGGCGCGCATGACCACCCTGCCGCGGCCGGTGGTGTAGGCGTCCTTGATGCCCTGCAGGCCGCAGATGTAGCCGCCGGTGGGGAAATCGGGCGCAGGAATGTACTGCATCAGTTCTTCGGACGTGATGTCGGGGTTGTCCACACACGCCACGCAGCCGTCGATGACCTCACCCAAGTTGTGGGTGGGCACGTTGGTGGCCATGCCGACGGCAATGCCGGTAGCGCCGTTGACCAGGTAGTTGGGTATGCGGGTAGGCATCACGGTAGGTTCCTGCAGCGTGTCGTCGAAGTTGTTGCGCATGTCTACGGTCTCCTTCTCGAGGTCCATCATCATGGACTCGCCCAGCTCGGTGAGGCGGGCCTCGGTGTAACGCATGGCTGCAGGCGAGTCGCCGTCCACACTACCGAAGTTTCCCTGACCGTCTACGAGCACCTCGCGCATGTTCCACTCCTGAGCCAGGCGGGCCAGGGCGCCGTATACGGAAGAGTCGCCGTGGGGGTGGTACTTACCGAGCACCTCACCGACGATACGCGCACACTTCTTGTAGGGCTTGTCGTGGGTGTTTTTGAGTCCCAGCATTCCGTAGAGGATGCGGCGGTGTACGGGCTTGAAACCGTCCCTGACGTCTGGGAGCGCGCGGGCTACTATCACCGACATGGAGTAGTCGATGTAGCTGCTCTGCATCTCGCGGTTCAAGTCTACCTTGATAATCCTGTCGCTATCAAAAACCTGATTGTCTTCCATTATTCTGTTGTGATTTTTAGTATTTTCGAAAAACACTCCAAAATTACCACTTTTTCACCGTTCCGACACCAAGAAAAACGAAATAAAAAACAACAAAAACGCGTTTTTGGCGGTTTTTGGCGTTTCTGAGGCGGTGCGCGGCGTTTTTCAAGGGGTGGTCGGTGCGAAGGCATCGCGCCGCCATGCCGCGCAAAAAGCGCTCTGAGCGAGATTGCGCGGCTTAGTCTCAGATTTGCCGGCCGAGCCTGCCATTACGCTTTTGCCAGAAACTAAAGGGCAAAAAAAATCGCCGACGACTGGGAAATCATCAGCGAAATCTGCAAAAATTAAGCGCCGGGGGCGCTAAGAGACGGTCAAAGTTTGTTGCCTTCGTGCGGGAAGACAACCTTGGGGACAAAGGTCTTGGCCTCTTCGAACTCCAGCTGGGCGTAGGACATGATTATCACCACATCGCCCACCTGAGCCTTGCGGGCTGCCGCGCCGTTGAGGCAGATGCAGCCGCTGCCGCGCTCGCCCTTGATGGCATAGGTCTCAAGGCGCTCGCCGTTGTTGTTGTTGACAATGTAAACGTGCTCACCCTGGATTATCCCCGCTGCGTCCATGAGGTCTTCGTCAATGGTGACGCTGCCCACGTATTCGAGGTTGGCGTCGGTCACCCTCACGCGGTGGATCTTCGATTTCAACACTTCTATGACCATGGTCCGTCTACTTATACCTTATATTGTCGATGAGACGAACCGGGCGGCTGCCGCAGAAGACTGTGATGCAGCCAACGACCGAGTCGCTGTCAGACCAATCGGCGAGTGAAACAAGTGTGTCGCCGTCGACGATCTCGTAGTACTGCACCTCAAGGCCGGCTATGCTGTTGACCTGGTCGCAGACGAAAGCCTTGGTTTCTGCCAAGGTGTGGGCTTTCATATATTCTTTGCTCTCAAACAAATACTTGGAAATATTGAGCGCGGCACGGCGCTCATCGTCTGTCAGCAGGGCGTTGCGGCTGCTCAGCGCCAGCCCGTCCTTTTCCCTCACGATGGGGCAAGGGCAAATCTGCAGCGACAAGCCGAGCGACTTGACCATAGCCTTGATTACGGCTATCTGCTGGTAGTCCTTCTCTCCGAAATATGCCCTGTCGGGCTCTACGGCATAGAAGAGCTTGCTGACAATCTGGCACACACCGTTGAAATGACCGGGACGGAAAGCTCCCTCCATCACCTCGTCGGTGGGCGGGAAACTGAACGTGCGAGTGTCGGGCTCGGGATACATCTCCTCTACCGAAGGGGCAAAGACGGCGTCAACGCCCAGCGATTCGAGCAGGGCGCAGTCGGTGTCCATCGAACGTGGGTAGTTCTTCAAGTCGTTTTTGTCGTTGAACTGTGTCGGATTGACAAAATCGCTCACTACAGTGAAACCGTTTTCTGCCACGCTGCGCCTTACGAGCGAAGCGTGACCTTCATGGAGGGCGCCCATGGTCGGAACCAGCCCGACCGTCTTTCCCTCGCTGCGGGCTCCGTCAATCAGAGTCTTCAGGGCTTTCTTGGAAACAACAACCTGCATTTCTTCAGTATGTTCGTTTTTTCGGGGTGCAAAATAACATATTTTATTTCACATGGGAAAACTTTTAGCCCCTAAATCAATCGTTTCGGGGTAAAACCGGGGATCGCGCTTTACATATTTTATAATAGCAAACCTTTAAAGTTAGCGAAAAAATGAGTAATTTTGCACCGCAAAAACAAACACAGAAATGAGTAAAAAGGTACTGTTCGTCGCACAAGAAATAACCCCCTTCGTTCCCGAGAGCCACATGTCGGTGCTCGGCAAGACCATCCCTCATCTTGTACAAGGCGAGGGCAACGAAATCCGGACTTTCCATCCGAAGTGGGGCAACATCAACGAGAGGCGCAACCAGCTGCACGAGGTCATCAGGCTCTCGGGCAAGAACATCTCCATCGACGAAACCGACCACCCGCTGCTCATCAAGGTAGCCTCGCTCCCGGCAACGAAGATGCAGGTCTACTTTATCGACAACGAGGACTTCTTCCTCAAGAGGCTTGCCGTATGCGACCGCGAGGGAGTGGAGTATAACGACAACTACGAGAGGGCCGTGTTCTACGGCAGAAGCGTGCTGGAGACCGTCAAGAAGCTGAGCTGGTTCCCCGACGTCATCGTATGCCAAGGCTGGATTTCGTCCGTCATTCCGTTCCTCGTGAAGAAGATATACAACGACGAGGAGGCCTTCGCCAACGCCAAGATCATCACTTCGCTCCACAAAATCGACATCACTAAGCCGATGCCGGAGAGGTTTCCTAACTTTGCGGCTTACCGCAACGTTACGGCCGAGGAGGTGAGCAGCTATCCGCTGACCTACAAGGTGCCGACAGACCTGCAGAAATTCGCTCTCTACTTCTCTGACGGTGTAGTGGTGGCTGACCCCGAAGTGGACTCCGTGGTCACAGACTACGCCAAAGAGCTCAACTTGCCCATGGCGCAATATGACGACAAGGCAAGCGACAAGGAAAACGCCCTGCAACTCAACTCTATCATCCAACAGCTTTGAACAACATGCAACGATTGTTTTCAAGGACAGCGGCGGCTTGCAGTATTGTCATGATGCTGTGCGCTGTGCTGCTGACGTCGTGCGACGACCAGACCGGCAGCATTGGCGCCGAAATTATGCCCGACAACGACAGTCCCGAGACTTCACAGGCCGTATACAACCTAACCACAGCATCGGTGCTGGCAGACTCGCTCATAGCGTTCACGTCAGACTGCTACTTGGGCAAGATAACCGACCCGGAGACCGACGCCACCACCACTGCCGACTTCGTAGCGCAGTTCGCCACACTGGAGAACGACAAACTGCCTGACATCAGCGTCATGCACAAGGAGAACGGCAAAGTCGTTGCTGACTCCATCATAATAAACATGTATATCAAGTCGTACTACGGCGACTCGGTCAACTCGATAAAGATTGGCGTCTACGAACTTGACCCCGACAATATACTGCCCGAAAGCAAGAACTACTACACGAACATCGACCCGCAGCAGTACGTGAGCAAGAGGGCAGACGCCGTAAAGACCGAAACGACTTTCTCCGTGGTGGACCTCGCCATCGACGACACAATAAGGTTTGCGTCAACCTATTCCAAGAACATAAGGATAAAGTTGCCAGCTGAGTACGGCACGACTATTCTGCAGAAATACTACGAGCATCCGGAGTTCTTCAAAAACTCCTATAACTTTATTCACAACGTGATGCCGGGCTTCTACTTCAAGACCCTGGCAGGAAACGGCACCATGGTGAACATCGACGTGTCGACCATCACCGTGTTCTTCAGATATCAAGTCAACGGTAATACCGAGGTCGGCATAAAGCGCGTAGCTGCCACCAAAGAGGTGATACAGTGCAACAGCTTCAGCAACCAAAACCTCACGCCGCTCATCAACGACGAGAGCTGCACATACATCAAGTCGCCGGCGGCAATATTCACCGAGGCCACACTGCCGGTCAACGACATCTACAAAGGACACGAGAGCGACTCCGTGAACAGTGCGAAGATAGTCTTTACCCGACAAAACACAGCCACTACATCTACGTTCGCGCTGTCCGCTCCGCAAAAGCTCCTTATGGTCAGGAAGGCAGACTTGAGCTCTTTCTTCGAAAACAAAAAAGTGCCCGACAATGTCACGTCTTACGTAACGACGCTGAATTCGTCATACAACTCGTATACGTTCTCTAACATTGCGGGCATGGTGTCATATCTGCACAGGCTCAGAAACAACGGGGCTGGCATAAAGTCGACGGACAACCACGCGACGGTTCTCGCCAAGACTGCAGCATGGGAAGCCAACAACCCCGACTGGAACAAAGTGGTGCTAGTTCCTGTAACGACCAACACTAACTCTTTGGGAAACGTCATAGATGTCTACCACGACTTCTCCCTGGCTTCCACAAAACTGGTTGGAGGGGCAAACAATCCTATAAGCATCTCCATCGTTTACAGCAGCTTCAAGTAACAACCGGGAGAACCCCATCACGCTGACGCCAATGAGATTCGTACAGACTCTGAAGCTGAAGGACGACCAAAAGCTGATAAAGGCGTACGTTGAGCAACACTCGCCGCAACACATGTGGAGAGAGATAATCGACGGCATCAAGGAGGTGGGCATCCTTGAAATGGAACTCTACATCTGCGGCAACGAACTCGTCATGATTGTTGACGCTCCCGACAACTTCAATTGGGACGAGGCAATGGCGAAACTCGCCACCCTGCCGCGGCAGCAGGAATGGGAGACGTGGAACTCACAGTTCCAGCAATGCTCCCCCACCGACACCTCCGACCAAAAGTGGCACATGATGAAACGGTTCTTCCATCTTTACGGGGAAGAGGAAAAGTAGTATTGTGCTGCAGCACAAATTGTCGTAATCGAGGCACCCAACCAACTGGATAGTTTTCAGAAAAACACCAAAATGATTGAGTAAAACTCTTTTAGAACTAACAAAAGACCAATAGCGATTGGGCGAAAACAAAAAAAGGGCTGAATTCCTTTGTGGAATTCAGCCCTTTTTTGTTTCTGTAAAAGCACGACGAAATCTAAAGTGCCTGCATAAAATTGGTATTTTGCCATTAGAGTTCTATGAGATGGGGACTATTCGTCCACCAATGCGGCATTTGAATATATCACGCCATTCTTATGATATAGTCCGCTTGCCACGTGGATGTGGCCAAACAAATGCGCTTTCGGCTTCATTTGGTTCACCATGCCACATAGAATTTTGTTGTCAAAATGGATATGTCCGCTCTTGTCTAAAACACCATGCGGCGGTTGATGCGTGATAAGGACATCGGTATCTGAAGGGATGTTGCTCAGCATCTTGTCATAGTCGCCGCTGATGTTGTCCTCCATAAACATAGGAATCCCAAAGAAGCGCAGGCCATCTATTGTTACGCCGTTGCCATAGAGGTAATGGACGTTGTCCGGCAAATCGCTGATATCAGCTCCATAGAGACAATAGTCGTGATTTCCGGCAATGAAAACCTTGTGGGCGTAAGGCAATTCGCTAAACCATTCCACAAAGTCCATTGCCTCGTCCTCCGTCCCGGCGAACGTGAAATCGCCAGAATGGACTATCACGTCAGCCTTTGGCAAATCATGCAACTAACGATGACGATTGTGAGTGTCGGAAATATGGAGAATTGTCATACCTTATTATAATACGGCATCCGCTTCCTTATGTATGCAGATTACCTCTTTGGGAGAAACCATGTCGATTACTTCCATTATCGTTTTGCGGTCGGCATGGCCTGAGGTGTGGATGTCTGCCACATTGTGAAACATCTCGCGGAACTCCTTGTATCTAGGGTCCATTTTAATCTGAATGGGGTCTTTATAATAGCCGTCCCACGTGGAGTATATGAGAATTGTTTCCTCTTGCGGAAGTCTTGTTAGGAGGTCCTTAACTCTATCCTTTTGGGAAATCCCTACAATCATCACCATACCTTTTTGCTTCGCTTTTCTTCGAGTATAGTCGTTGTATATTTTTGGATTGAACGAGAATAGACCTTTCGATGCCTTTGCCTCACGCCGTGTAAAGAAATCCATTGTCTTCCTCAACAGCAACGACCAGACATACAAATCTTTGCCAGCCTCCTTCGCTGCCTCCTTAATAGTGGCAAGCCTTTCAATGTCGGTGGCAGAGGCAAGAACAAACACGTATTTGTATTTGCCCATGACGCTTGACATCTTCTTAGACACCTCGCGCTCGTGGATGCATTCTTCATTGCGCTTCAGCATCGTTCCTTCAGTGATGAGCACATCAATATCTGTTGCGTACTTTTTCAACGTTGGGAACAGTCCTTTGCCCATGTAGCCATGCGCGCGGTAGTCGCCAGTATGCCAAATACGCTTGCCGTCAGCCTCAATCAGGAACATATAAGAGTCGTAAATGCTGTGGCAGTTGAAGAAAGGGGTAACTTTGATGTCGCCGACAACAATACTCTCAGGTTTGTTGCTCGAAGACGTTTTCCAAACCTTTAATTTAGAGAGCATATTGCTCAGGCGGCTCTGAGGAGATTCTCTTTTCCATACCTTAACTCTCTCTAGCAACTTGACTTTGCTCTCCGCTTTATTGAGCCTTGACACAGCATCGTTGTATCCTTGCTCATCACAACTGTTGCCCTGCAAATGTTGGAGTCCCAACTGCGCGCCAGTGCACAGCACGTCATACTTTATAGCAAGCAAATCTTTAGTGCCTTCGCTCATGTACTGCGGTATATCCTCAGGAATATACTCAAATAGCCCCACATGGTCTTCGTGGCCATGCGTATAGAACACCGCCTCGCTCGCCTTCCTGTTTTGAGCGATTATCCCTTCCACCATCTCCTTGTCTTCCTGAGGTGTTGTCACGACTCCACTACCAGGAAGATTTTGGCCAAAGTCTACAAAGATGCGAGAGGTCTCAGTTGAAATCTCTGTTATGCAACCGCCAATCTGGTCCAGCCCCCTATGTACCTTAATATTCATTATACAAGTTCTACGAAACAAAAACAACTAACTTGCATCACTTGGCAAATATAACATTTTTCAAAGAATCTGCAAAACACCTGTGGAAAGAATATTACAGACCTTATAGTAATGGCACACTTACTCTACACGCAAAAATCCCTCGCAAATTGCTTTGCGAGGGATTTTTGCGTGTAAGAAGATTGGTCGTCGGATACATATATATAAACGCAAAGAGTCCCCAGGATTGCTCCTGGGGACTCTGTCTAAA
>CAVGQS010000085.1:0-10839 GCA_963631415.1 Lactococcus garvieae
AGCGCACTACGTTCGGGACGTAGGGGTCGGGCGTTCGAGTCGCCTCTTTCCGACACAAAAAGCACGCAACAGTTTTCGAAAGAAAATGTTTGCGTGCTTTTTGTGTTTTCAGAGACTTCGCTGATTAGACAGATACTCACACTGCACCACTCTAATCCGCCGTTTTGTTTAATGAATTAAATAAAAACGGGGGTATTGTATGTAATCCATTAAACAATTCGCCCTTTATCGTTTGTGCGTGATAAGGAAATTTGATATTTTTGCAAACGCATTCAACCACTAAACCGCACAGTATGAGCACGACATCTATGGATATAGACGGCAACATATATAAAGGCGCAAAGACTTATGCAAGGTCGCACAACATCAGCGTAAAGGACTTTATAGAAAAAGCCATTGTAGCCGCCATGGACCAGAGTGAGCCAACAACACGCACAAGCACAATGAAGCCAGAAAACGACATGTCGCCACAAGTGAGAAGCCTCATCGGTGTGGCACGAAAGTCAGGCATTAGCGACATTGACGGAAAGACGAACGCATGAAACATCTCACAGAAAGGCAATGAACTGGCAAAAGTTGTTTCATACTCATTCTACATGAGAACGACACGATGCGTCTGCCGCCGATTTTTCACTTAGCCAGCTACAAATTAGTTTTCAAAAGCCAGCCGCAACCTACGACTGACCGTATTTTTTTGCGAACTTTGCACATGATTTGAAAAAAGCAGGTATTTGTCGCTTATGAACGGAAAAATCAAAGGCACGATATGCGGAATTTTGGCCGCCGTCTTCTACGGCACCAACCCCCTTGGTGCCATTAACCTCTACCGCGACGGACTGACAGCCAACTCTGTGCTGGTGTACCGCTTTGGCATCGCCGCCATTATCCTTGGCGTAATCTTGGCGGCGCAGCGCAAGTCGTTTGCAGTTAGCCGCCACGAGCTGAAAATACTGACTTGCCTGGGCGTGCAGATGGGACTGTCGTCGTCCTCTCTCTACATCAGTTTCAACTACATGGACGTGGGCATAGCCTCTACCCTGCTGTTTGTCTACCCCATAATGGTGGCGGTCATCATGGCCACGATGTTTCACGAAAAGGTAACCGCCACGACGGTCATCTCCATTGCGCTGTGCATCTGCGGCATACTGATGCTCAACCGCACGGGCGACGGGGCGTCGCTGAGCGCCATAGGCGTGGCGCTGGTGATGGTCTCGTCGCTGACCTACGCCGTATATATCGTGATTGTCAACAAGTCTACGTTGCGCATGTCGTCGATAAAACTGACCTTCTACGTGCTGCTCTTCGGAGTGATGACCATACTTGCGCTCAACACAGCCATGGGCGAAAGCACCCAGGCGCTGACCACTGTCGGGCAATGGATCTACGCCCTGCAGTTGGCGGTGGTGCCGACGGTGCTGTCGCTGATACTGATGGTCGTGGCGGTGCACAATATAGGCTCCACCCCCACAGCCATCATGGGAGCCATCGAACCCATCACGGCAGTAGCCATCGGTGTGCTGCTCTTTGGCGAGAGCTTCACGCCCCAGCTGGCTCTTGGCATCGTGCTGATTCTGTCTGCCGTACTCCTTATTATATGCGGCAAGAACCTTACCGCCCACAAAATCACGACCTTCATAAACTCTTTCGGACACCGCATAGCCAAGACATGGCGGTGGAAGTCATGACTCGCTGTTGTCAGCACGTTTCGACAACAGCCTCAGCAATTTCTGCTCGCGCTTAGTAGCGACCATTCGCCTTACAAAAATGTTGGGGATTGCTACGCCCAACGCAATGCAAAGGATAATCAGTGACGCCCTGATGCCGTTGTGCATCGCCACCGTTACTTCGCCCACCACTCCGTGCATGTCGATAACGGCAAACAAGGCGCGGTACATCAGCACGCCTGGTATCATCGGGATAACGCTGGGAATGCTCAAGCAGTGGTGCGGTGTGTGGAACCAGTGCATGGCCTTGGTGCAGATGATGCTTATCAAGGCAGAACCAATAAACGACCCGACGATGAGGCCTTGATCTAAGCCTATGTTGCCAGTGCTGGGACCAAGGTTGACGATATTGCGAGTGCATACAGCAACAACGCCTCCGACAGCGACGACCCACAGCAACCGGCGCGGTATGTTGAATATCATGGAGAAGCCTACAGCCGATACAGCGGCTGCCAGCGAGAACTCCCAGTATTCGTGGTGAGGAGTCATGGTCAGGTCTCTGACGAAGTTGTCGAGCCCAGTGACGTCGATGGCAAAAGCGATGCCGAAGGCCATCGCCAGCACCATCAGCAGGGTGTTGATGGCGCGCGTAAGTCCTATCTGTGTGTAGCCGGTCAGCATGTCATTGACAAAATTGATTAGCGGAACTCCCGGCACGATAAACAGGGCACAAGCCATCAGCGGGTGCCACGGGGTGGAACTGTGCAGCACATTGCACACGCCCATCACCCAAGCCAGGATTGTGGACAGAAACGAGGCGATGGCTATGTTGACATACTGGTTGCTGCCCTTGGAATTAAGGTACTGCCGCAACCGAAAACCCAATATTGCTGACAACGAAGCGTAGACAAACGCTGGCCAGTCGCAGCCGAACTGTATGCAGAAGCCGCCGCACGCAAAGCCGCCGCCCACGGCCACCTGCCACGGAGTGTAGTTGGGTCGGCGATTCTCTATCTCGTCCAGCGCCTCAGCGTACTGCTCGCAAGTGTAGTCCTCGCGAATGGCGCGCCACGACAGTTTGCTGACATAGCTTATCACCGTCATGTTGATGCCGTGTCGGTTGCACCGCTTGAACTTTGTGTACGACTCCTCTCCCTCCGCATAGTTTACCATGAGGAGATTAAGGTTGACGTATATCTGCAGGTCCCGCTCCCTGAGGCACAGAAACGCTGCCGTGCGCTTCATGTTGCGCATGATGCGCGGCGTGTCGGCACCGCTTTCCATCAACAGCCTGCCGGTGTCGAGCAATAGGTCTATCCGTTTGCCAATATCTTGTGCCATAGAATCACTACGCTAATATAAAGACGAACAATTGTACGGAGATTATTCGCAGAAACATCACGAGCGGATACACTGCCGAATAGCTCACAGACGGGAGGTCGGTGGCGGTCATCTCTCGCGTGTAGGACAAAGCGGGAGGATTGGTGTTGGCGCCCGAGAGCATGCCGAGCAATGCGTAGAAATTGAAATGCAGCGCATAGCGCCCGACGAAACCGCAAACAAGTGCCGGAACTATGGTTATCAGAGCTCCGCAGCCTATCCACTTCAATCCCTCCTCAGTAAGCACGACGTTTAGAAAGTCCCTGCCCGAACTAAGCCCCACACAAGCAAGGAAGATGCACAGCCCTACTTCGCGCAGCATGTAGTTGGCGGAGATGGTGTTGAAGGTAACCAAATGATGCTTGGGTCCGAAATGGCCTATGAGAATCGCTACTATCAAGGGACCGCCAGTCAATCCCAAGCGCAGGGACTGGGGAATGCCGGGCAACCAAAACGGAATGTTGGCGACCACGCAACCGAGGGCAATGCCAAGGAAGATAGGGATGAGATTTGGGTCGTTGAGCTTGCGGCTTTGGTTGCCCAAGAAATTCTCCACTTGAGCCAGTTTCTGCTCCGCGCCAACTGCCACCACACTGTCGCCCACCTGCAGTTTCAGCGACGCCGTCGGCACCAGTTCTATTCCCGAACGAAGCACCCTGGTGATATTGACGCCGTAGTTGCTGCGGAAGTTCAGTTCTTCCACGCTTTTGCCGTTGACACTGTTGCGCGTAACAAGCATTCGGCGCACCACATGCTTGTGGTCAAGCTGTTTCCAGTCGACTTGTTCCTTTGTACCAATGAACGCGGTGATGGCGTCGATATCTTTAGGAGACGCGATGATGTTTATCAGGTCGCCGACCCGCACCACAGAGCTCCCCGTTATGTCGAGCGTCACGTGCTGCTCGTCCTTGCAGAGTATGCGCGAAACGACAAAGTTGCGTTTGACGATGCGCTTCAGTTCCTTCACCGTAACATTGTCAAGCCCTTTGTTGTCCACACGCAGCGCAAACGCCCTCACCGTCATTTTCTCCAGATGGCCGATGCCGCGCACGGCCTGCACCTCCTCGTCCTTTCTGTTTATCTTCATGGCAAACTGCATCACTACGAACGAGAACACCAAGCCTATCACACCAAGCGGATAGGCAGCGGCATAGCCCATGAGGATAGAAGAATCTTCGGTGCCGTGCAAATCGCTAAATGCTTGTTGGGCGGCACCAAGGCTGGGAGTGTTGGTCACCGCACCCGAAAGAATGCCTGCCATCGTAGGACCGTCCACATCGGTGACGTAGACCAGCGTTACCGCAATCAGCAGGCTCAGCACCACGCTGCATACCGCCAGGGTGTTGAGCGACGCACCGCCTTTCTTATACGAGGAGAAGAAGCCGGGACCTATCTGCAAACCTATGGAATACACAAAGAGGATGAGGCCGAACTCCTTCATAAAATGGAGCAGATGGGCGTCGATGTTGAGGTCGAATCTGGCAAACAATATTCCAGCAAACAATATCCAGGTGAGCCCCAGCGAGACTCCCTTAACCTTTATCCTGCCCAACATCAATCCGAGGGATATGACAATGGCCAAAATCATTACCGAGTGAGCCACTCCTCCTCCCCAAAACCTTGGAGAGCCATCAAACAACATTTTAATCTGTTCCATGCTTAGCGTTAATTTGCCGCAAAATTACAACCTCGGCTTTTTTGCAATCTATATGGCATCATTAAAAACGACAATAGCCGCTATCGCAAAAAAAGGAAGAAAAAACACTGCGCATCTCCAGAAAATACAATAATATTGCAGTCTGATACGAACATTACGTCTGGAACCCAATGGAACTAAGGAATCTCAAGGCTTTTGTCATGGCGGCACGGCTGCTGAACTTCTCTGAAGCCGCACGACAACTGTGTGTAACACAGAGCACGCTGTCGCAAAACATCAAGCAACTGGAAAACGAAACCGGCTACGCTCTGTTCTACCGCAACTCTCACCAAGTGCAATTGACTGAAGCGGGAGCCGAACTGCTCCCCTATGCAGAAAAGGCAATCAACACCATCGATGACTGCAATCACCGCATGGAAGATCTGAGGGAATTAAGATGCGGACAACTTTCTATTGGCATCACACATTCGTTCAACCAAGTGCTCAACGAGACGCTGAAAACATATATGAAGAGGTATCCGCACATACGGCTTAACATCATCTACAGGCCCATGCCGGAACTCATCGAGCGACTGCAGAACCGTGAACTTGACTTCGTGCTCTGCTACAGGCCAGCTATAGACCCCGACGGACTCGAAGCGCACATACTCTTCGAAGACCGCCTGTCAGTCATAGTCAACGAAGAGCACCCGCTTGCCAAGCAAAGAAGCGTACGCCTCTCCGACCTCGAAGGTTTCACTGCCGCACTGCCGATGCGCGGACTGCAGGCGCGCAACGTGTTGAACGGCATACTTGAGGAAAGCGACACCAAACTAGACATACGCATTGAGATTAATGAGGTCACACCGCTGCTTCGCCTCGTGCGCAA
The DNA here is from genome assembly GCA_963631415.1 of Lactococcus garvieae. Lineage (GTDB taxonomy): Bacteria > Bacteroidota > Bacteroidia > Bacteroidales > Bacteroidaceae > UBA6382. The sequence goes on from CAVGQS010000085.1 coordinate 5,570, forward strand.
CACGCCAGGAGCCTACACCATACTGTCGTCATCGTCCATCGAGGGCCTCGAAGGCCTCATGGCCGTCCCTCTTGACCACCAAGGATGCAGAATGGAGGGCTGCGTCCAGACTGTCAAGGGAGTCTACGTCAAGGAATCTTCAAAGATGTTCATCAAAATACTTTGCGAAACCTCGCTCGTAAAAAAGCGCATCAACGAGTGGCTCAACGACTGAAGCCAACAATATGGATACAAAAAATCCCCAAGGAATTTCTCCCTTGGGGATTTTTTTGTTTCTGGAGGCTCAGGAGGCATATTTATTTGACTCGTAGGCGAGCCGTCGTTACTTTACCTTAGCGACAATGGCCTTGAACGCTTCCGGATTGTTGACAGCGAGGTCTGCGAGAACCTTGCGGTTGATCTGGATGTCGGCCTTGTGGAGAGCACCGATGAGCTGAGAGTAGCTCAGACCCTCCAAGCGGGCAGCAGCGTTGATACGCTGAATCCAGAGGGCGCGGAAGTTGCGTTTCTTCTTGCGGCGGTCTGCATAAGCATAAGTCAAACCCTTCTCCCATGTATTCTTGGCTACGGTCCACACGTTCTTGCGTGCGCCATAGTAACCGCGGGTTAACTTTAAAATCTTCTTTCTTTTTGCTCTCGAAGCAACATGATTCACTGATCTTGGCATAGCTTTTCTTTGTTTTTGGATGTCAGCGCCGTCTTTCTTGCGGACTTTTGTAGCTTAGCATCCGGTTAATGTTTTTTGTTTACTTACTCTGCAGTTCTGAAGGGTTTAGCGGAGGTTCAGAAGTTCACGCACCTGCTTCATGTTCGTGCGGTCTACGATTGCGTCGTGAACAAGGTTTCTCTTCTGCTTCTTAGTCTTCTTGGTAAGAATGTGACTGTGGTAAGCATGATTTCTTTTTACTTTTCCTGTTCCGGTAAGAGAGAATCTCTTTTTGGCACCGGAGTTAGTCTTAACTTTTGGCATTTTTTAAGTGTTTTAAAATATTAAATTCTTCGGCGGCAACGTGAAATCAGTACGCTACACGCGCTTTTGTATACATTATTATATAGGGTCAGTCGTCGAAATCTTCGCCTTCAACCTTAGGACCGACGTACTCCTTGGGAGCGCGCTGCTCTGGCTTGCCGGCCGACTGGTTCTTCTTGGCTGGAACGTCCTCTGCTGCCGCAGCCTTCTTCTGAGCCGCAGGCATCTTCTTGGGCGCGAGGAACATTATCATTCTCTTACCCAGCAGCGAAGGCATCTGCTCTACCTTGCCGACCTCCTCAAGATCGTTGGCGAAACGCAGCAAAAGCACCTCGCCCTGCTCCTTGAAGACTATCGAGCGGCCGCGGAAAAACACGTAGGCCTTGACTTTGTTGCCTGCCTCAAGGAACTCCTTGGCGTGCTTGAGCTTGAAGTCGTAGTCGTGGTCGTCTGTCTGCGGTCCGAAGCGAATCTCCTTGACGTTTACCTTCACCTGCTTGGCCTTCATCTCTTTCTGCTTCCGCTTCTGCTGATACAGAAACTTGGAGTAGTCGATGATGCGGCACACGGGAGGATTGGCGTTTGCGGAAATCTCCACAAGGTCCTGCTCCATGCTGCGGGCCAAACTGATGGCTTTGGCAACGGGTAGCACACGGGACTCTATCCCGTCGCCTACCACGCGAACCTCACGAGCCCTAATCTGCTCGTTGATACGGTAACTTTGTTTTGCGTTGTCGTTCTTCATTTATTTTTTTGCGGCTGCAAAGTTAATCAATTTTTGTCAACTCCGCCACTTCTTCGTCTATTTTGTTGGCAAATTCATCCAAACTCATCGTTCCTAGGTCGTGTGCGCCCTGCTTGCGTACCGAAACGACGCCTTCGGCCTCTTCCTTCTCGCCTACCACGAGGAGATACGGGATGTGCTTGATTTCGTTGTCGCGAATCTTGCGGCCGATCTTTTCGTTGCGGCTGTCAATCTCCGGACGCACGCCCCTGCCCTTGAGGAAGTTGGCAACCTTCTCAGCATAGGCGTTGTACTTCTCTGAAATAGGCAGAATGGCCACCTGCACCGGCGTCAGCCAGAGCGGGAAGTGACCGGCGGTATGCTCAATGAGCACAGCCACGAAGCGCTCCATCGAGCCGAAGGGGGCGCGGTGAATCATTACGGGACGGTGCTTCTCGCCGTCGCTGCCTACATATTCCAGTTCGAAACGCTCCGGCAGGTTGTAGTCCACCTGGATGGTGCCCAGCTGCCAGCGGCGGCCGATGGCGTCCTTCACCATGAAGTCGAGCTTAGGACCATAGAAGGCTGCCTCGCCATACTCCACAAAGGCGTTGATGCCCTTCTCCTTGCAGGCCTCCACGATGGCGTTCTCGGCTTTCTCCCAGTTCTCGTCAGAGCCGATGTACTTGGAGCGGTCAGTCTTGTGGCGCAGGGATATCTGTGCCTCGTAGTTGTCGAACTTCAGCATCTTGAAGATGATGAGGATGATGTCCATCACGCGCAGGAACTCCTCCTTCACCTGGTCAGGACGGCAGAAGATGTGGGCGTCGTCCTGCGTGAAGGAACGCACGCGGGTAAGTCCATGGAGCTCACCGCTCTGCTCGTAGCGGTAGACGGTGCCGAACTCAGCAATGCGGAGCGGCAGGTCGCGGTAAGAGTGGGGCTTGTAGGCGTAGATCTCGCAGTGGTGAGGGCAGTTCATAGGCTTGAGCATGTATTCCTCGCCGTCCTCCGGAGTGTGGATGGGCTGGAAGGAGTCTTTGCCATACTTGGCGTAGTGACCCGAAGTTACATACAGCTGCTTGTTGCCGATGTGCGGAGTAATCACCTGTTTGTAGCCATACTCAGACTGAATCTTCTTGAGGAAGCTCTCGAGGCGCAGACGCAGGTCGGTGCCTTTGGGGAGCCAGATGGGCAAGCCCTTGCCTACCCTCTCGCTGAACATGAAGAGCTCCATCTCCTTGCCAATCTTGCGGTGGTCGCGCTTCTTGGCCTCCTCAAGCATGGCGAGATACTCGTCGAGCATCTTCTTCTTGGGGAAGGAGATACCGTAGATGCGGGTCATCTGCTCGCGGTTGGCGTCGCCGCGCCAGAAGGCACCTGCCACGCTCATTATCTTCACGGCCTTGATGATGCCTGTGGAGAGAATGTGAGGACCCTTGCACAAGTCAGTGAAGTTGCCCTGGGTGTATGTAGTGATAGACCCGTCCTCCAGGTCCTGCTCTATGTGTTCTACCTTGTAGGTCTGGCCGTCGGCCTTGAATTCCTCAATGGCATCGGCCTTGCTGACCTCCCTGCGCACCACGGCCTCGTTCTTGCGAGCCAGTTCCAGCATCTTAGCCTCTATCTTGGGGAAGTCGTTTTCGGAGATAACGTCGCCCTGCTTCGGCATCACGTCATAGAAGAAACCGTTCTCCACAGCGGGACCGAAGCCAAACTGGATGCCGGGATAGAGCTCCTTCAGCGCCTCGGCAAGGAGGTGGGCTGAGGTGTGCCAGAATGTGCGCTTTCCTTCGGCGTCCTCAAAACGGAACAGGGTAATCGCGGAGTCTTCCGTAATAGGTCTGTTAAGTTCAGTCGTCTCGTCATTGACGGCACAACTAACCACACTGCGAGCCAGCGCAGGCGATATGCTTTCGGCAATCTCCAAACCGGTCACACCGGATTCGTACTCTCTGATAGAGCCATCAGGAAAAGTAATCTTTATCATAACACTTTGTCTTTAGGTCCGCACAACCGCCAGCAGAGGCACCAGCAGACCACGTTATTGTTTCGTTCAAATTATTTGCAAAATTACTTATTTTTTTACAAAACTAAAGCCTCCGCCCAACCTTTTTAGCAGCCGCAACCGCCACCTTTTCCCCGCCGGCAGCATTTTCGGGGCGCACCCCAATATTTTCAGTCATTTTATTATAACTTTGCCGCCAGTGCACGCAGCGCACAGAGAGACAAACCACACACATGGACAGCTACAAAACCATAGCCGGACAGGCAGAGACCAAAACCGTCATCAAGAAAAGCTCGTTCTACGCCTTCACCTTCCCTATCGAAACGGAAGCGGAGGCGGAGCAGATACTCAAGGACTTCAGGAAGCGCTTCTACGACGCGCGACATATATGCTACGCCTACATCATCGGCACCGACAACAAAGTGTCGAAGTCGAGCGACAACGGAGAGCCCTCCGGCACTGCGGGCAGACCCATTCTCGGCGCCATCATGTCGGCAGAGCTGACCAACGTCATGATTGTGGTAGTCAGATACTTCGGCGGCGTGCTACTCGGGGCGCCGGGCTTGACGGCTGCCTACAAGGACAGCGCCGTGTCGGTAATCAGCGAGGCAGGGACCGTGACACGAACCCGCACAGCCGCAGCCACCATCTCCTTCGACTACATGGCGATGAACGACGTCATGAAACTGATAAAGCAACAAGGCATTCAGGTTGTGGAGAACCGCACCGACATTCGCTGCACGCTGGTCATCCAGGCTCCCAAGACAACCCTCGAGGCCGCCCTGCCCCAGCTCTCCAAGATTCCCTCGCTCCACATCGAATAGGAGCCTCCCTATATATATAATAAGGTAGGGGACTCTAAAAATATGGACTTGTCACGCCACTTCATATTGCTCAACGGACAAGCAAAGGCTTTGCAAATCGACTCAATCGAACGGATTGGGTCGAATGCTTTTAGCGTGCGCTTCAAAAACAGTCCTAAGTCGTATACTTATGGAACAGACAAGGTGGTATGGCTGAGCAATCCGGAACGTATAGACCTTGCCAACAGCAAGGCATATATCGACGGCACGCAAAAGTCGGACATCAGTGAGGCATGGAAGTTCGTCCATGGCAAAAAGGCGTATTTTCGTGTAGTCCACACAAATGGTTTTGCGGAAGATGACGCTACGGGAAGAGTACACATTGCAACATCTTGCCTAAGCGAGAAACGAGCCAAAGACACCTTTGCATATATGAAGAAGGTGGCTACAATCAACCCGCTTCGCAACGAGGAGACAGGCAATGGATTGCTGGCCAGACTGTATAATACGGCTAACTTCATTGACGACAGAACGGCTGCCGCTTGCTATCTCAACCCTGACAAGCACAAGCCGTGCAGTCTGAATCATGCCGACTTGATTTATCCGTTCGGATGCAATGTCAGTCAAAAGACGGTGTTGGTTGTGTCTAACAACAATACTTCAGAGTTTTTTGTGCGGACTTAAAAAAATTTTATGCGGACTTAAAAAAATTTCGTGCGGACTTAACGAAAAAATTTCCGCGGAAACGCTGCAACGTTTCGCCGC
>CAVGQS010000086.1:0-10746 GCA_963631415.1 Lactococcus garvieae
AAAAATTTTTATGCGGACTTAAAAAAATTTCGTGCGGACTTAACGAAAAAATTTCCGCGGAAACGCTGCAGCGTTTCGCCTCGAAACGTTGCAGCGTTTCGCCCGAAACCTTGCAGCGTTTCGCGGCGAGATTTTTTCGTTAAGTCCGCATAAAATTTTTTTAAGTCCTACTTTTCAATCGCTAAAGTGCTTCTTAAAAATTCTTTAGTGCGCGTCCGGCGTAACGCGCTGAAAATGAGGAGAACCGCGAACCGATAACGTTTAGCGTGTTGTGCTTTGCGTTTTACGTTAGCCGCGGAGAGCGAAAGAACCACGAATTACACAAAATTGCACGAATGTCGATGAGAGCAAAAAACGAACACGAATAACCCGAATCTCACGAATGTTGTTTCCGCAAACGGAAACGTGGGGAAGACTCAGGGCGTAGAAAAAGAAAAACCACGAATCTCCCGAATTTGCACGAATGTTGTTTCCGCAGGCGGAAACGTGGGGACGGCATAAACGTTGAGTGTGTTGCGTGTTACGTTATGCGACGCAGCAACCTCTTCGTTAGATTCGCGATTTTTATATTGAACACAGAGAGCACAGGAAAATTCGTGTTATTCGGGTAATTCGTGTTCAAAAAATGAAAGAAACGCGAAACTGGCGAACTGGTTGCCGCGCTTTGTGTTTAGAACATTAATGATCATTAATGGAACGTTAATTGAGCGTTAGTTTGTGGATAATTCGTGTCTCATTCATGAACATTAATGTGTTATTGTCGTTCGGAATATTTTGCCACAAAAATGTGATAAATTTGTGGCAAAAGCGGGGTGGATGAGCGCTGACAATATATGAGGGGTTGGGTTTTTTGCGCTATATATATAATAAGGTAGGGGAGGGTACAAAAAAAAGGAAATCCCGGGCGTCTCTACAAGGCGTTTGGGATTTCCTTTTTAACCATGTTGCGGAGGCAGGACTCGAACATGCGACCTCCAGGTTATGAGCCTGGCGAGCTACCAACTGCTCCACTCCGCGATATTGCTTTGTTTTGGTAGGTGCAAAGGTAGGGTGTTTTTTTGGAATAACAAGTGGATTTTCGAAAAAAATGTGGGTTCGTGGGTTTGTGAGGGGTGTAATTTCTTCCTTTGGCGTGGGTTTTGGCAGACAAAGATGCCAAAAACGGGGCGTTGTGCCGGTGTCGTCGGCAGAGGACTGGTGCGCTCTGCTGTGGACTTGGAACACTGTTCATGAGGTCTTTGGCACTGAGCCAGGTGTGTCAGAACGGGTAGCCTATGGCGAAGTGGAAGGCGAAGCGGTCTGAGAATTTGCCGGTGTTGAAGTAGCCGGAGTGGGTGCTGGCGGGGTCGTGGAGTGCGAAGCCGAGGTCGAAGCGCACCACAAGGAAGTCGAGGTCGTAGCGCACGCCGAGTCCGCTGCCGAGGGCGAGGTCGGGCAGAAAGTCGGGGAGGTGGAAGGTGGCGTCGGGACGTGTCTCGTCGCTGCGCATGGCCCACACGTTGCCGGCATCGAGGAACCATGCGCCCATGAGTGAGCCGAAGATGGGGAAGCGCAGTTCCATGTTGCCCTCAAGCTTGATGTCGCCGGTCTGGTCCATGTAGGAGTATTTGCTGCCGCGGCTCACGAAGCGTCCGGGGCCGACGGAGCGTATGGGGAACGCCCTGATGCTGTTGGCTCCGCCTACGTAGAACTGGTCGTTGTAGGGTATGACGTCGCTGTTGCCGTAGGCGTATGCCACGCCGCCCATCAGTCGGGTGGCGAGCTGCAGGTTGGTGCTCAGCTTGAAGGACTTGCGCAGTTCGGTAGACACCTTGATGAACTGCGCGAAGGGGTTGTTGAAGATTTTCTTGTTCTTGGTGGAGAAGCTCTCGCCAGCCACTGCGCAGATGCCTGAGGTGACGGCGCCCGCCTCCTTGACGGTGAGCTGCCAGGTGGCGGGGTTGCGCGTGTCGGAGGGCGAGGTGTAGGTGTAGGTGTACTGTATGGCTGGCACGCAGCGGTTGCGCATGGAGACGGCGAGCGACGGGCTGTTGTCGAGAATGGAGTCGAACTCGGTGGTGGTGTGTATGAGCTTGTCGAACGACAGCGAGATGGGCGTGAGCTCGTGGCGCGAGGTTTGGCTCTTGTGCCAGGTGTAGGTGAGGTCGGCGCCGAGCGAGAACATGTTGTAGTAGCCTGAGCGGTTGAGCCAGTCGGCTGAGAACGAGATGCTCGTGGAGGCGGGGAAGCGCAGTCGCCTGGGGTTCATGCCGGGGAAGGCGAAGCGCGGAATGTCGAGCGAAATCTTGGTGCCCACCTCGTAGGAGTTGAGCAGGGCGCCCTTCTGATCCTTCTCGAGGTTGGTCTTCCACTCGTAGGAGCCGAAGATTTTGAAGGAGAGGAGTTCTGCCCTGCGGAAGGCGTTTTTCTTCTTGAGGGCGAAGGTGAGCCCGGGGCCTATGCGGTCGTTGTTGCGCTCGGTTACGTTTACCTCGAAGTCGGCGCTGTAGCGCTTGTCGAGCACGGTGTTGATCCAGAGGTCGAGCGTGTCGCACGTCTGTGCGGTGTCGCGCGGCATGTATTTGAGCGACAGTTGCGAGAAGATGCCGAGCTCGCCCAGCAGCTGCTGTGTCTTCTGCTCGTCTTCGTAGCGGTAGATTTTGCCTTGGCGGTGGAGCAGGTTGCGGAAGATGACTCCGGGCTTGACGGGCTGCGAGGAGCCCGAATAGTAGTAGCTGCCTATGCCGTGGGGCATCTCTATCTCGTGCTGTATGGTGTCGCCTTGGTTGTTGAGCACGGTGATGTTGGTCTTGCCCATGCGCCACTGGCGTGTGGCGAAGGGCATCAGGTTGGCTTTGGGCTGCACGCGCAGCTGCACCTTGTAGGGGCTGGCTATGGTGTCGGCCTTGTAGACTGCCGACGAGGGGCGGTAGTAGTAGAAGCCCTCGTTGCGCAGCATGGAGGAGATGCGCGTCTGCTCGTTGGAGAGGGTGGTGGCAGAGAAGGGCACTCCGCGCTTGAGCAGGCTCTGCGCGCGGCTGGCCTGGATGAGGCTGTCGATGCGCCCTTCGAAGCCGAGAAACTCGACGCTGTCGATGCGGAAGAGGCGGCCCGTGTGGACGTTGTAGTTTATCTTGGCCTTGCGCGTGTTCTTCTTGTGCTGGAGCGAGAAGTCGGTGTAGCCGTGGAAGTATCCGTAGTTTTTGAGCACGTTGTTGGCCACCTTGAGTCGGGTGTCGGGGCTTACGTTTGAGATGAGCACGGGTTCGCTGCCCATGGCCTTGTAGAGGAAGTGTCCCAGCCCCTTCTTGGAGTCGCCCCAGGCGTTGTAGGTCCACAGGCCGATGGGGAGCGGGGTGCGGTAGTAGGAGCTGCCGAAGAAGGAGTTGTTGGGGGCGCAGGCGAAGACCGCCTCGAGCTCTTCGCGTATGGTTTCGAGCACGGCGTTCTCCTGGTCTTCGGCGGTGCGCACGGAGTCGGTCTCCTCATCGGTGAGGTATTTGCGCACAGCGGGGTCGTCGCCCTTCTTGGCAGGCGTCTTGCCGCTCAGCGCGTCAGTCACCTTGTCGACGGCGTCGGCAATGGAGACGATCACTCCGCCGGCGTACTTGGCGTCGCCCTTGCGGTACTTGTCGCCCTGGTCCACGTAGTTGATGGAATTGATGCCGGTGTAGAGCGTCTCGCCCTCGGGCAGCTTGTCGGTGGTGGAGCAGGCTGCGAGTGTGAGCAGGGCGAGCAGGATGGGGCAGAGTGGCGTGGTGATGAGTCTCATTTGTTCTTTTTTCTGAAAATCAGGAGGTCTCCGAAGTTGTTGGTCTTGCGGCGCAGAATGTAGCCGGCGCCGCCCGACGAGTAGCGTCCCTCGAGCGGGTCGTAGTTGTCGTTGTCGTAGAAGATGCGCAGGTAGCGCGAGTTGGCCTTGTCGAGGCGGTACTCCAGCGAGATGTTGTCGATGAAGCTCTGTGTGGATGAATTGTCCTCGGTGCCGCCGGTGCTCACCTTGCCTCCGAGGATGAAGGTGACGCGGTCGTTCCACAGCTTCTTGGAGAACTGGAAGGTATAGTCGGTCTGTGTCTCGCCGGTGGCGGTGGTGTTGCCCTCTATGCCCACGCTGAAGTCTACGCTCTTGAGTGCGCTGCCCGTGATGTTCTGTATCTCGCTCTCCAGGAAGGCGTTGAGTGCGTTGGTGGCCTTGAAGCCCGACTTGTTGCTGGTGGAGGCATACATGCCGGTGGCGAGCATGGTGATGGCCAGTTTTGTCTTGGTGTCGCTGGAGAGCGTGGCGAGCTCGTTCTGCACCTCGAGGTCTTCGGGCGCCTCGATGAGGAACTCCAGTCCCATGTCTGACAGCTGCCGCGTGATGGCGACACCCACGTTGAAGGTCACCATGCGCGTAGCCCCGTTGTCGTCGGAGACGGAGGCCTTGGTCTTCTCCATGGCGGTGATGTTGAGAGTGGGATTGGAGGGTTCGCCGTTGAAGACGATGTAGTTGCCCTCGGTGAAGGTGAAGGTCTTGAGCGGTATGAAGGGCAGCGTGTACTTCATCTCTCCGCTGTCGATGTTGAAGCGTCCGTTGAGCGCCATCTCGCCAGAGGGGAACATGCGGAGCGTGAGGTCGCCGCCTCCCTTGCAGTCCACGTAGCTCTTGCCGTCGGCGCTGAGCTGGCAGTGCAGGCTCGCCAGTTCGTCGATGCTCACCTTGAGGTTCATGAAGGTGCCGCTCACGGGCGCCGCCTCTTCTTCCTCCTCCTGCGGTTCGGTGAAGTTGGTGAACTCCACGAGTCCGTTGAACTGGTCCTCCACCTGCAGCGGCGTGTCGGTCATGACGTAGGTCACGTTGGTCTTTTCGAGCACCTTCATGTCGCCCATGAGCACTATGAGTCCGTGCTTGCCCTTGATGGTGGCGTCGAGGTCGATGAACACGTTGCCGAAGACCATGGACTTCTTGGTCTTGCGGGCGTTGATGATTTCGTAGTCCTTGGCCTTGACCTTGAGGTCTATGACCATGTTGCTGAAGTCGCTGAAGTCTATGTCGCCGTTGACGAGCATGGCGTCTTTGCTCTTGGAGTAGAACGCCATGTCCTTAAACTGAATGCTGTTGTCGGCTATGTTGATGGCCTTGTCCTCCATGGCGAGGTCGAAGCCGTAGAGCTCTGAGTAGACGTGGGTGGAGTCGGTCTGCAGGCGCCCGTTGAACGCCAGGCGGTCGAGCGGTCCCGTCACGCTTATCTCGCCGTCGAGGTCGCCGCTGAATTCCAGTGTGCCGTCGCTGCCCATGAGCGGGTTGAAGAGCTTGCAGGGCAGGTGGTCGAAGGTGAGGGTGGCGTCGAGTTTGTCGGTCGCTCCTACGCCATAGTGGCCGTCGAGCACGGCTATCTCGTCGTTGTCGCTCAGGATCTGCGCCACCACATAGTGGCCGCCGTCTTCGGGCATGTAGAAGAGTTCGGCGCCCAGCGTGCCGATGGCGGTGCCTTCAAACTCGAGGTCCTTGGTCTCGATGCCCGCCACGGCGGTGAACGAGTCGTCTTTCTTCACCATGTGGATGTCGCCCGTCAGGAATCCACCCATCTGCGGCATGAAGGGAATCACGTTGGAGAGGTCGCGCAGGCTGAGGTGGGCGATGCTGAGGGTGAGGTCGTGGGCGCCGGTGGAGTCGGCTGGCATGGAGAAGAGCTTCAGTGCGGTGTTGTCGTCGGCCAGCAGACTGACGTCGGCGGTGACGTTGTGGCAGCTGTCGATGGTTATGAAGTTGTCCTTGTTTACCTTAAACTTGCGGTAGGCAATGGTGGACTCTTCGGGAATGAGGTTGAGCGTGATGTCGCCGTGGGGGGAGAAGGAGGCGCGGGCGCCGATGTTGAGGCCGCGCTGGCCCTGGGCGTCGGTGAAGTCGGCGAGCACGGAGACGCCGTCAGCAAACATCTCGCCGTCGATGGCGGCAGAGAACTTGTTGGGGTTGTTGCGCTGGCTGTTCTTGACGAAGGCGTGGAGCTTGAGGCGGTCCTTGCCCTGCGTGATGTTGATGGTGGAGCGCTCGAGCAGCACCGAGCCCGTCTGGAACGACCTGATGTCGATGTCGGCGTTGATGCCCACCGTCTTGCCCGTGTTGACTTGGGCGAAGAGCGAGTCGAAAGTGTAGCCCTCCATGCCCATGAATTGCTGCACGGGGTTGTTGCCGGTGGCCCTGACGGAGAGCTGCAGTTCGGGCAGCAGCGTCTTGAGCGTGTCGGTGTCGAATTTGGTGGTGGTGAACTGGTGCGCCATGTTGGCGGCGTAGTTGCTGTAGCCGCTGATGATGTCGTTGAGCGACTCGGGGGCGTCGAGCCGGATGACCATGTCGCCAGAGGTGAGCAGCGCATTGGTGTTGTGGTCGTCGGTGGCGAAGTCCACGTGGAGGTTGCAGCCCGGGAAGCCCATGGTGGAGGTCACGGCGTTGAGCGGATTGATGTCGCCCGCCACGGCTATGGCGTTGGTCTGGTCGTTGAGGCTGGCCTGCAGGTCCACGCCCATGATGAGGCAGAGGTCGTTGACGTCGCTGCTGTCGGCGGGTGTCTTGCCCATGTTGAGCGCCAGTTTGTGTATGTCGCCCCTGAGCGCCAGGGTCGTTTCGTGGCCGCTCATTGCCGCCTCAACATTGAGGTCGCCCTTGAGCCACGAGTTGTCGGCGAGCACCTTGGCTATGGCCTTGGGTCCGCGCAGCTGTGCGTCGAAGGAGATTTTGTCGAGCGGAATGCCGTCGTAGGCGAAGTTGGCTATGGTGCCCTTCGACGTGAGGTTGGTGCCGCTGGAGAGGAAGTTGGTGCCGCTGCCCTTGAGGTCAAAGCTGGCGGTGAGCGGCGAGAGCGGCATGCTGGGCAGGAAGGCGTGGAGCGGGAAGCGCTGCGCCTTGAGCCGGGCGGAGTACGACGAGTTGCTGGCGGAGTAGCTGCCGCTGAAGCTGAGCTTGCCGCCACCATAGTATATGGCGTTGTTGTCGAGCGTGTATTTGTTGCCGCTGAAGCTGAGGTCGCCGCCAATCTGCACGTTGCCGGGAATGTGGATGGTCTGCCTGAGGCTGGCGGGAATCATGCCGTTGATGGAGCGCGAGTCTTTAAGCTCCACTGTGTAGTGCAGGCTGCCGTTGCGGTTGTCTGCCAGGAGCTGGCGCACCGAGCCGTGAGTGCGCACCTCGCCGATGCCCGGCAGCGTCACGTTGCAGTAGTCGAGCGTGAGGTCAGCCATGGAGCCCTCCGCCCTGAGATTGAAGTCGATGGGGTCGTTGGGCAGCAGTTTCATCACGTCGCCGGGCAGCCCGCCCGCCAGAATGTTGATGTCGCTCTTGCCTACGGAGCCCTTCAGCTTGGCCTCCATGTTGCCGTAGCCCTGGTTGTCCAGCGCGCTGAAGGGCAGCTGTATGTCGGCGCTCAGCTCAGAGTTGGGCGTTTGGATCACGGCGTCAGCCACGTTGACCCGTGTGGAGTCGTAGTGTACGCTCGCCGCCAGTTTGTTGACCGTCAGTCCGCTCTTCTCCTTGAAGACCAGTCCGAGCAGGTTGAGGTCGAGCGCCTTGTTGGCGTATTTGAAGTCCTTGGCTTTGAGACCGAGCTGCTCAAAGCTCAGGTGGTTGAAGTCCAGCGGATTGGGGCACGCCTTGGTGGCTGTGGCCTTGGGCTGGTAGGGGATGTCGTACGCCACGTTGCGCGACGCCAGTCCTATCTCGCCCACCTCGTAGACCTCGTTCTTGAGGTCCAGGAAGGCCTTGTGGAGCTTCATCTGCTCGATGTCGGCGCCCACGCGCATCGAGTCGCCCGGCATCTGCAGTCTGATGGCGGTGTTTTGCAGTTTGATGTCGTTGATTCTTATGCGCCAGGGCGAGGGAGCGGAGGGCGTGGTGTCCTTCTTTGCGGTGTCGCTGAGTTCCACCCTCACGTTGGCGTCCTTGAGGCGGATGGCGTTGACGTCAATCTCGTTGGTCTCCAGGTTGCACAGCGCAGGTTTGTCGATGGCGAGCAGTCCGAATCCGCCCACTATGTGTATGTCGCTGATGAAGTCCTTGCTGTTGAGTTTGGCTTGGCGCAGTTCGAAGCCGTTGAGGTCGACCTTGCCGCTCAGCAGCGGCAGCATCTTGATGTCGAGCAGCAGTTGTCCGGCGGCAGCCACCGTGTCGTTGCCCTCCACGGCGGTCATGTTGCCCACCAGCAGGTCGAGGGGGAAGGAGAGCCTCACCTTGTCGATGGTTATTGTCATGCCCGTTTCGCGGCTGAGATATTCGGTGGTGCGGTTCTTTATGAAGTTCTGCACGGGCGGCAGGTAGAGCAGCGTGGCGAGCAGCAGAAACAGGGCGATGACGCCGCCGACGGTCCATGCCGCCCCTTTCAGTATCTTCGCTGCCAGCCGCCGAGCTGTCAGTCGTTTCGCTGTCTTCGGAGAGCTCTTCTTGGCTTCTTCGTTGCCGCTGTTGGGCTGTTGTTGTGGTGTTGTCACTGTGCTTTTTGTTTGCCTGTAGTCTTTTTTCGTCCTATCGTCACTACGCCTCCAATGCCTATGCTGTTCTCCAGCCAGCGGAAGAACCTGTTGAGCAGGGCTGAGTCAGCCACATAGTACCACGCCAGCGGCACGAAGCAGAAGTTGAAGCGCTTGGCGGAATAGGCGAGCACGTTGTCGATGGAGTCCCACTTGTAGTCTACGTGGTAGAGAATCAGATAGTAGCCCGCTATGCAAGCCGTCATTGCTGCCGGAACCAGCAGGTTGGCGAGTCCGCCAAACTTGGCTGCGCAGTCCTTGGCGCTGCCGTCCTTGCCCTTGGCCCAGCGATAGGCGCCGAAGCAGACCAGGTGAGCCAGCAGCACGAGGACGAAGATTTGGAACGTCCAGCCGTAGTATGAGTCGGCGCTGAAGAGCGACCAAGCCCCCTTGGCTATGGTGGCAGCCTTCTCGCCGTCCCAGAAGAGGCGGGCTATCACTGCGCTCTCCGCCGTCAGCCCGCAGGCCTTGCTGTAGACCATCCACAGCGCCAGCGGCACGAGAGCCAGGGCGGGCAGCAGGGCGCATTTCCACTCCTTGCGGCGCAGTGCGCTGATGGCTATAATCAGCCACGCCACGCCGACAAACACCACTCCCTCTGCCCTCATCCAGTTGTTGACGGCGAGCAGCAGAATGGCGAGGCGCAGGTCGCCCCCCTTGCGCTCCGTGGCCCAGAGGCAGGCGTAGATGAGTCCTGCCGACGCCATGCACGCCTGCATCACGTTGGTCACCGACAGCGAGGCGAACGACAGCATCTCGGGCGCCGTGACGATGCCCAGCAGCACCAGCGCCGAGCCAGTGTGGGAGATGCGGCGGCGGCAGAGGCCGTAGAAGCCGAAGAGGAAACCAAGGTATATGAACGCCGGAATGGCCTTGGAGGTCGCTGCCCCAAAGGTGTAGACGTAGGCGTAGGAGAGCTGAACCATGGGCAGGTAGCTGATGTAGCTGCCCGGTCCCTTCACGGCGGGTATGTAGCTGGGGTCGAAGATGCTCATGCCGCAGAAGGTGTGTTCGCGGGCGCAGACATAGCCGATGGTGTCGAAGGCAGCCATCGAGTCGCGGTCGTAGGTGGGAAACGCCATGCACTTGGTGAAGTTGACGTACTCCAGATAGACCACCACGCCCATCATGACCACCCATAGCAGGTTGGTCCACTTGAGGTCGAGGCTGACCGGCTTGAGCGCCGGGCGCTGTTTGCGGTACATCAGGAGGCTTGCCGCGGCAGCCGCCGCGAACAGGCAGAAGGTCACTATGCTGAGCGAGGTGCGCGTCAGCGCCACTCCGCACCAGTCCATCAGCACCATGAGCAGCGTTGTCAGCGCCAGTCCGGTGGGCAGGGCGAAGCCAATCTTTTCGAGTATCGAACTCTTGTGGGCTATGCGGTCAAGCAGCAGCAGGCCGACCAGAAATACCAGTATTAGCATTGTGTTGTGTTGGTTGCGTTCTTGTTGTTAGGATTTTGGCACCACGGGCAGCACGGTGTGCATCACGGTGGAGTCGACCGGATAGGGCAGCAGGTTCACGTTCTTGCCGTTGACGATGCCCACGTGGGTGATGCGCTTGGCGTAGGACGTGTGGCCCAGTTCGCTCTCTATCACCACCTTGCGCGGATAGAGGAACCTGATGGCGGTCATCTTGTCGGTCAGCGCGCCGCTGAAGTTGAGTTTCTCGCCATAGCTGGGTGTGGCGAGGAAATCGTCCTTGCTGGGGAAGTACACCACAGCGCTGTCGGGCGTGTAGTCGTGAAGTATCATGACGTAGTTGAAGTCCAGGCCGAGTTTGGCTGCCAGGCGCTGTTCGGGAGTCATTCCCTTGACCATCTTTGCGCCTTCCAGGTTGGATGGCGCGAATGTGTGCCACAGCCAGTTGTACGACTCGTTGTTGCCCACCGCCTTGGAGAGCAGAAACAGCCCTATGGCGGCAGCCAGCAGGTTGAGCGCCAAGCGTGCGCCAAGCCCCAGCCGGCGTCTCTCGGGGGCAGCTGCCTTGTTGCCTTTTTTCTTATTGCTCATGGAAACTTGTCGTTTTCTATATATATAAGGAATTAGTGACGCTTGCAAAATTACGAAAGATAAAGCATTATAGCACTCCGTAAAGACGAAAATCTTGAGCCGCCGCCAAATTTTTGGAAGATGCAAGACCTGATTTCGCCAGACAAGCACTTCTCTTCATCACTTGAGAATTTTTAAGAAGCACTTGAGCGATTGAAAACAAGGACTTAAAAAATTTTTAAAGCCACTTGGCGAAAAAATCTCGCCGCGAAACGCT
>CAVGQS010000087.1:0-10672 GCA_963631415.1 Lactococcus garvieae
AAGTAGGACTTAAAAAATTTTTATGCGGACTTAACGAAGCTCAAGTCGCCTGAAGCTTGCGACGTCTCCGCCGATACGCTGCGCCGCTTCGGTCTAGTCATCGCAGAATTTCCGCGGAAATTTTTTCGTTAAGTCCGCACGAAAATTTTTTAAGTCCGCACGATTTTTTTTTAAGTCCTACTTTATAACTTTGATGTGTGGCAATTTGACGCGGGGCAAGACGACGCACGCTGCCACACGTTCTTAAGGTACAGGCCTAGTGCAACATAATGGGCTAAACAGTGCCGAAAGGTCGGGATTTATTAGTACCTTTGCAAGAACAAGTGCACGTGCGCGATGGACTACAGGAGCAAAGGCTACGAGATAATGGCGCCCGCGGGGTCGTGGGAGTCGCTTGCCGCTGCCGTCAAGGCGGGGGCAGACTCGGTGTATTTCGGCATCGAGAAACTCAACATGCGGGCCCACTCTGCGGCGCGGTTCACCCTGGGTGACCTCGACGAGATAGTGAGCCGCTGCGCCGAGGCCGGCGTCAAGGCCTACCTCACGGTCAACACCATTGTCTACGGCGAAGACCTGCCGCTGATGCGCTCCATCTGCGACGCGGCTCGCCGCAGCGGGGTCTCGGCCATCATAGCCAGCGACGTGGCGGTGCTGCAATACTGCCGCTCCATCGGCCAGGAGGTGCACCTCTCCACCCAACTCAACATCAGCAACGCCGACGCCCTGGAGTTCTACGCCCAGTTTGCCGACGTGGCGGTGCTTGCCCGCGAGCTCAACATGGACCAAGTGGCAGAGATAGCCCGCCAGATTGACGAGCGCGACATCACGGGGCCCAGCGGCAACCGGGTGCGCATAGAGATGTTCTGCCACGGCGCGCTCTGCATGGCGGTGAGCGGCAAGTGCTACCTCAGCCTCAACAACCTGGGCTACAGCGCCAACAGGGGCGAGTGTCTGCAGGTGTGCCGCCGCGGCTACACTGTGAGGGAGCGTGAGACGGGCATGGAGCTCGACGTGGACAACCAGTATATCATGTCGCCCAAGGATCTCAAGACGGTCCGCTTCCTCGACCGCATGGTCAAGGCGGGCGTCAAGGTCTTCAAGATAGAGGGACGCGCCCGCGGCCCCGAATATGTCTACACCACAGTGAGGTGCTACAAGGAGGCGCTCGAGGCAGCGCTCGACGGCACCACCACCGACGAGATGAAGGACCAGTGGGACGAGCGCCTGAAGGCCGTGTTCAACCGCGGATTCTGGGACGGCTACTATCTGGGTCAGAGGCTTGGCGAATGGAACACCAACTACGGGTCGTCGGCCACCGAGACCAAAGTGTATGTGGGCAAAGTTGTAAAATTGTTCTCCAAAATCAGCGTGGCGGAGTTTCATCTCGAGGCAGCCTGCCTGGACAAGGGCGACAAACTGCTGGTGACGGGTCCCACGACGGGCGCCGTATACTTCGACGCCTCAGAGATACGCTACGATCTCAAGCCGGTGGACCGCGCCGAGAAGGGATGGGACATCTCAATCGTCGTGCCCGAAAAGGTGCGCCCGTCAGACAAACTCTTCAAAATAGTGCCGTCAGGCAGGTAGACAACGATTATTGGCTAGGCATAATTCTTAATAGGACATGGCAATTGGCACAAAGGCAAAAATATCTGTAGTAATCAACACGTACAACGCGGAAAAAGACCTGCATAGAGTTCTGGAAAGCGTGAAGGACTTTGACGAGGTCGTGGTGTGCGACATGGAGAGCACGGACAAGACTGTGGCAATTGCCAGCGAGATGGGATGCAAGGTTGTCACGTTCCCCAAAGGCACTTTGTCTATCTGCGAACCGGCAAGAAACTTTGCGATACAGTCAGCTTCAAACGAGTGGGTTCTGGTGGTGGATGCCGACGAAATAGTCACTGCGGAGCTGAGAGACTACCTTTACCAGAGAGTAGAGGGGGGCGATTGCCCTGACGGTTTATTCGTGCCTCGCCACAACATGTTTTTGGGAAAAATCATCAGGTCCTCAAACGACTATCAGTTGAGGATGCTGAGGCGCGACAAGGTTGACTGGCCCCCTGTAATACACCGCCGTCCTCAAGTAGACGGAAATGTTGAGTATATCAGAACAAAGAACAAGAATGTGTGTTTGTATCACCTCTACGACGCAAACATACAGAAGCGCGTAGAAAAGATAAACCAGTACACCAACTACGAAATAAGCAAGCGCATGACCAAGCGATATGGCGTATGCACGATACTGTTTCGTCCGTTGTGGTTTTTCCTGCGTTGCCTGTTCATGCAAGGGTCAGTTATGGAGGGGAAAAGAGGAATCATAAAAGCCCACATGGCGGCTTTGTATGAAATAATTATGATTTCAAAGATTGCCGAGAACAACATAAGAGAGAAAATGGCCGGCTCTGACGAGAAGGATAATCTGTTGCAGAAATGAAAACCTGTGTAATAAATACTCCGTATGAGGGTTATGCTCAGCTGGCGCAGATTATAGACGAGTTGCCAGAAATCTTTGAGACGGGGGGCGATGTGCTGTGGGAAAAGCGTAACACAATAAAGGCCTTCTGCTACGACGACGACAAAAACCAGCAGCGCAAGACCGTCATCAAGCGTTTCAAGCGCCCCAACTTTATACAAAAACTTATCCACACCGTTTGCAAGCATAAGGCCCGCAAGGCGTACTACAACGGGCAAAAGCTCAGGTCCTTGGGCATAGCGACCCCAGAGCCGATAGCCTTCGTAGAGCTTAGGCGCGGGGTGTGGCTGACGGATGCCTACTATATGTCTGAGCCGACGAGTCTTGCAAGCATAAACACAGAAATCAACAAAGACGGCTGGAACAGAAAGCTGGCGTGGGATTTCGGCCGCTTCTTGGCCACGCTGCACGACAAAGGCATTATGCACCACGACCTGAATGGCACAAATGTGCTGTTTGGAGTCAACGACGCCAACGACTACTACTTTGAGCTGATAGACATCAACCGCATGAAGTTCTACCGATGCGGCGACGACATTCCAGAGACAGAGGCAATAGAGAATCTCACACGGTTCACAGACCGCCTCGACTTGTTTGAGCACGTGGTGAGAGCATACGCCGAGGCTCGCCACATAGAGGACAAGGAGGGCTTTGTGGCTCGCGCCATAGTCCAGAAAGGCCGCCACGACCTCCGCTGGCGCAGGCGCAAGGCTTTCTGCCGGCTGTTCAAACGCAAGAAGAAATAAACATAACAAAACAACAATATGAATTACTTAGACAGAAACGAGTTCAACTTTGAACCGTCACAAAAGGTGATTGACGCAATCAAGACTTTCGACCCTAAGGAGCTGTGCTTCTACACCCGCATCTACGACGAGGGCAAGAAGAGCGTGGTGTCCGTCAAGCTGTCGGAAATCTACGGCGTGCCCGAACCGCAGGTGCTGCTGGCCTACGGAGGCGAGGAAATCCTCAAGACGGCGGTCCACTACTTCCTCATGACTGGCGGCGGCAACAACACCATCATGATTCCGCAGTTCTCCTGGTGGTACTACAACCGCGTGGCAGGCGAGTGCGGCGGCAAGGCCGAGATGTATCCCCTCTACGAGACCGGCGACACCTTTGCCTACAACGTGGACGAGGTAATAGAATATACCAACCGCATCAAGCCGCGCATGCTCTTGCTCGCCTCGCCCAACAACCCCACGGGCAACAGCCTGAGCAGCGAGGAGATTGGCCGCATCATGGAGGCCATACCTAGCGAGACGATGGTGCTCATCGACGAGGCCTACGCCTCCTTCATCTGCATGGACACCGGCTACATCGCCCCGCTCATTACCAAATACTCCAACCTCATCATCAGCCGCACCCTGTCGAAGTTCTACGGACTGCCGGGCCTGCGCATGGGCTTCGGCTTCATCGGCAAGGGTCACGACGACTTCATGAACTACGCCAACAAATACCTCGGCTACAACCGCTTCAGCGAGCGCGTGGCCCTCGCCGCCCTCGACAGCGACGAGCACTACCGCAAGGTGGCGGACCAGATGGAATGGGGACGCCAGCTCTACAAGAAGGAACTTGGCGACATGCCGGGCTTCAAGGTCTACAAATCGGTCGCCAACTTCATCCTTATCAAGTATCCCTCCGCCATCAAGGAGGAGCTGCAGAAGGCGCTCGCCGCACAGGACTACAAGATAAAATTTATGGGCGACCCCGGACTGGAGGACTGCCTGCGCATCACACTGGGCCGCATGGAGCAGACACAGGTGGTGTGCGACACCATCAAGCGCGTGGCACTCGAACACACTAAGTAGCCCGCTGCCAATGAAAGCACTGATTCTTGCCGCAGGCATGGCTTCGCGTCTGCGCCCGCTGACCACCAACACGCCCAAGTGCCTGCTCAAAATAGGAGAACGCAGCCTGCTGCAGCGCTCGCTCGACGCGCTGATAGCCGGCGGCATCACTGAGTTTGTGATAGTCACAGGTTTCCTTCACGAAAAGATAGAAGACTTTGTGGCGGCCACCTACCCCAGCCTCAACGTCAAGTTTATCCACAACGACATCTTCGACTCCACCAACAATATCTACTCCCTGTGGCTGGCGCGCGAGGAGGTGGAGGGCGGCGACACCCTGCTGCTCGACAGCGACCTGGTCTACGACCCCGAAATCATCAAGCGAGTGCTGGCCGAAGAGTCGCCCAACGTGCTGACCCTCATCAAGCACCCCCTTGGCGAAGAGGAAATAAAGGTCATCGTTGACGACAGCGGCTCCATCGTGGAGCTTAACAAGACCTGCAACCCTGCCGACGCCATCGGCGAGAGCCTCGGCATAGAGCGCATGGGCGCCGAATATACCGCAGCTTTATATAAGGAACTCGACGGCATGATGAACCGCGAGCACCTGGAGAACGTGTTCTACGAGGTGGCGTTCGAACGCCTCGCCAAGCAGGGCCACCACTTCCGCGTGCTCGACGTCACCGACCTCTTCTCGTGCGAGCTAGACACGGTCGAGGACTTCCGCAACGCCGTCAGCAAGGTGCCTGCAAAACTGCTCTAAACAGTTTCCCTAATGAAAATCTGCCTGTTCTGCGAAAACAAATACGCGGTGAGCATCCTTGAGCCCATCCATGCGGCTGCCGACAAAGAGGGCGGCCACGAGGTCTTGTGGTATGTCCACGCCAAGCGAATACCCGAGTTCCCGCTCGCCGGCAAGGTGCGCTACACCAACTCCATTCACGACATCGAGGACTTTCACCCCGACGCCGTCTTCGTGCCGGGCAACATCGTGCCCTACTACCTCTCCGGAGTCAAGATTCAGGTGTTCCACGGCTATGCCGCCGAGAAGAAGGACCACTGGGTGATACGCCGCTACTTCGACACCTACTTCACACAAGGCCCCTTCTTCACCAAGGGCTTCGAGCGCCTGGCCAAGAAGTACAAGGACTTTGAGGTGCTCGAGACGGGCTGGCCGCGCCAGGACTGGATCTTCAGCAACCTCCACACTTTCGACGCCGAGCGCGAGGACTATCTGAAGAAGTACGGCAAGAGCAAGATAGTGCTCTACGCCCCCACCTTCTCGCCCTCGCTCACCTCGCTGCCCTACATGAAGGAGGCGCTGCGCGACTTCGCCAGGCACGAAGACGCCGTGGTGCTCATGAAGTTCCACCCCCTCACAGCGCAGGAGCACATCGACGCCTACAAGCAGCTGGCGCAGGAGGAGGAAAACATCGTCTGGATTGACGACTTCAACGTGACCAAATATATGCTCATGAGCGACCTGATGATTAGCGACACGTCGTCTACCATCTACGAGGAGCTCCTGCTCGACAAGCCCGTCATCACGCTGCGCGCCGCCACCAAGCCCGAGCACCTGCACTGGTACAACATGCAGCAGCCCGACGAGCTCCGCGACGCCTACCGCGAGGTGACCGCCAACGGCGGCAAGTATACCGAGATGCGCAAATGGATTATCGAGAACTACGATCCCTACCTCGACGGCCAGGTCGGCAAGCGCATGCTCGACGGCGCCCGCGACTTCATCGCCCGCCACGGAGTGCCCGAACGGCGCCGCCTCAACCCGTGGCGCAAGTACACCAGCATCAAGACGTTTGGCTGGCCAAAGAAAAAATAACTGCCTGCCCAAAGGAAAAGTAACAAGCCAAAGGAAAGAGACTACACAATAAAGCGCAAGCGACACAGCTATAGCGCAAACGACACTGCTAGAGCGCAAGCGACAAGTTAGAGTCCTAGCGACACAAAAAAAAGCCCAAATCGGAAGCTATCTCCCGATTTGGGCTTTTTTTTGTTTCTGGCCGCTAAGGCCTCACTCCAGTATGGTGATTGGGTTCTCCTCTGGGTTGTTGATGTATTTGTCCACGCCGTTGGCGCAGTATGCCACGCCGCGCTGTTCGCACTCCTTGCAATACGCGCGGTTTTTGTCTTCGTTGTACATATACTTGTCCTCGTGCCACAGGTGGTAGAGGATGCCCGCAAACTTGAGGCTCATCTTGCGGAGTCCCAACACGTTGAGCCGCCATCCGAAGTCGCCGTCCTCGCCGCCCCAGCCCTCGTAGAACTCGTCGTAGCCGTTGACGCGCAGGAAGTCTTCCTTGAAGAACGACATGTTGCAGCCCAGCGCAAGGTTGCGGTGCGCCTTGTAGCGCGGAGCCATCAGGCGCGCCACCCACGACAAGTGCATGGAGTTCTCCGGCTTGCTCTCAATGCCCTTGGTCCAGAAGTGTATGCGGCGCGACTTGCCGCTCTGGCAGATGTCCTCCGTCAGCCGCTTGCCCAGGTTGGTGCGTCCGCCCTTCTGGTAGCAGCCCTTGCGCGCCCCCTTGGCGTGGTCTGCCACAAACAGGGGGTGCAGAAACACGTCGCCGTCAACCTCTATGATGTAGTCGCCGGTGGCGGTGGCGATAGACTTGTTTCTCATCATGGCGAGTCTGAAACCCTTGTCCTCCTGCCACACGTGCACGATGGGCACCTTCGACTTGGCCCGGAATTCCTTGACCAAGTCGATGGTCTCTTGCTTCGAGCCGTCGTCGCCTATCACTATCTCGTCGGGCAGGCGCATCTGCTTCAGGGCGCTGTCCAGGCACACGCGCAGCGCGTCGGGCCTGTTGTAGGTAGAAATCACTAATGAAACTTTCATGTGTGCAGGGCTTTGTTTTAGCTTGTGATGTGTATGGGCGCGCCTCCTGAGGCTGCCGCCCAATGGGGACCTATTGTTTGTAAGAATTCTCCGTGTCGAAGCAGAGGCCGCCGTGCTGGGCGAGCCCCTGTATGGGCGTCATGTAGTCAGCGCCGTACTGCAGCGCCAGCAGGTGGTGGGCGTTTTGCGGAATGGGCACCTTGATATACTCAAAGTCCACCCACTGCGGCTCGCCGAAGTCGGAGTATGACGAAATCATGCTGCTGTGCTTGAAGGCTATCTCGCACACGCAGCCCTCCTCCTTGGTCGGCACGCTGCGCAGCACATCCTCGTAGCGGGCGTACTGCACCTTGTCGCTCAGCGCCTTGGTGTGGTCGCGCAGGTAGGAGTAGACGCGCTCCGGCATGAGGTTGAGCAGCTTGAGCAGCAGCCTCACCCTTTGCCGCGCCACGCCTTCCTTCTTATAATAGTGCGCAAAGCTGCGCGCCGTGGTCGGCACGTTGTCGGCCGGGAAGATGTCGATGAAGATGCCCTGGTTGTACTTGTGCGGGCAGCGCTTGTCCTCGCTCGCCCAGCACGCCGTCAGGCTGTGGCGCAGCTGCGCGTAGCGGTGCGTGTAGTGGCGGTCGCTGTAGATGGTCTGCAGGAAGTAGGGGTGCTTGAACTCGTCGCCCAGCTGCATCAGCTTGTCGTAGTCCTCGCGCATCATCACCATGTCGATGTCGTCGTCCCAGGGTATGTAGCCCTTGTGGCGAATGGCGCCGAGCAGCGTGCCGCCGTCGGCATAGATGCGCAGGTTGTGGCGCTTGCACACGTCCAGCAGTTGGCTGACCATGTCTATCTCTACGGCCCACACCGCCTTCATGTCGGCGGATATCTGGCAGCCGCACCTCTCTTCGGGTTGCAGGAACTCGGCGGGAGGGTTAAGGATAATGTTTTTGGGAGTCATGATGACAATGCTCTGTTTGTGTCGCAAAGGTACAAAATCGTTCTTGAAAAGCCGCCAGCGGCACTGCTGTTTGTGCCGCCAGACACACAAAAAAACTCCCGAAACCGTCCGCGGCGGACAGTTTCGGGAGTTTTCAATGGCTTGCAGTAGCTATTCGTTACCTGTCGGCGCGCTTGCGCTGCATGTGGTCGAGGATGATCTTGCGCATGCGCATGCTCTTGGGAGTCACCTCCACATATTCGTCTTCCTTGATATACTCCAGCGCCTCCTCCAGGCTAAACTCCGTGGCGGGAATGATGTGAGCCTTCTCGTCGGTGCCGCTGGCGCGCACGTTGGTGAGCTGCTTGGCCTTGGTCACGTTGACCACCAGGTCAATCTCGTGGACGTGCTCGCCCACCACCTGGCCCGCGTAGACCTCGTCCTGCGGGTGGATGAAGAACTTGCCGCGGTCCTGCAGCTTGTCCAGGGCGTAGGCAAACGCAGTGCCGCCCTCCATGGCCACCAGCGAACCGTTGGTTCTTCTGACTATGTCGCCCTTGTAGGGCTGGTATTCCTTGTAGCGGTGAGCCATGATGGCCTCGCCCTGCGACGCGGTCAGCACGTTGGTGCGCAGGCCTATGATGCCGCGCGACGGGATGTCGAACACAATGTTGACCCTCTCGCCCTGGCTCTCCATAGAGGTCATCTCGCCCTTGCGGCGGGTGATCATGTCAATCATCTTGCTCGAGAACTCCTCGGGCACGTTGATTGTCAGCTCCTCTATAGGCTCGCACTTCACGCCGTCTATCTCCTTATATATCACCTGCGGCTGGCCCACCTGCAGCTCGTAGCCCTCGCGGCGCATCGTCTCGATGAGCACCGACAGGTGCAGCACGCCGCGGCCCGACACAATCCAGCTGTCAAACGAGTCAGTGTTCTCCACCCTCAGCGCCAGGTTCTTCTGCAGCTCCTTGTGCAGGCGCTCGTCAATCTGGCGGCTGGTGCAGTACTTGCCCTCCTTGCCGAAGAAGGGCGAGTTGTTGATGGTGAAGAGCATGCTCATCGTAGGCTCGTCAATCTTGATGGGCGGCAGCGGCTCGGGATTCTCAAAGTCGCAGATGGTGTCGCCAATCTCAAAGTTCTCCAGTCCGATGATGGAGCAGATGTCGCCGCAGCCCACCTCGTCGGTCTTGCGGTGGCCCATGCCCTCAAAGGTGTGGAGCTCCTTGATGCGCGTCTTCTCCAGGCTGCCGTCGCGGTGAGCCACCGTGATGTTCATGCCCTCGCGCAGCGTGCCCCGGTTCACGCGGCCCACAGCTATGCGGCCCGTGTAGTTTGAGTAGTCGAGCGACGTGATGAGCATCTGGGGCGTGCCCTCGCGCTTCTCGGGCGCCGGTATCACCTCCACTATTTTGTCGAGCAGATATGTTATGTCGTTGGTCGGGGTGTTGTAGTCAGGGCCCATCCAGCCGTTCTTGGCAGAACCGTAGACCACCGGAAAGTCCAGCTGGTCCTCCGTAGCCCCAAGGCTGAACATCAGGTCAAACACCATCTCATACACCTCCTCCGGACGGCAGTTGGGCTTGTCCACCTTGTTGACCACCACTATGGGCTTCAGGCCAATCTGCAGCGCCTTCTCAAGCACAAAGCGGGTCTGGGGCATCGGTCCCTCAAAGGCGTCGACCAGCAAGATGCAGCCGTCGGCCATGTTGAGCACACGCTCCACCTCGCCGCCAAAGTCCGAGTGGCCCGGAGTGTCGATAATGTTTATCTTGGTGCCGTTGTAGGTGATGCTCACGTTCTTCGACAGGATGGTTATACCGCGCTCCCGCTCGAGGTCGTTGTTGTCGAGCATGAGGTCGCCCGTCTGCTGGTTGTCCCTGAACAGGTGGCCCGCCAGCAGCATCTTGTCGACCAGCGTCGTCTTGCCGTGGTCTACGTGCGCAATGATAGCGATGTTGCGAATGTCCGTCATAACAGTCTCAGTATCTTTTGTATTGGGGTGCAAAGTTAATCATTATTATGCAATTACGCCTTTGCCGCGCGCCGATAAAATCGGGGCAGCCGCAAAATCTCCGGCCTCAAGTCTCCAGGCCGCCGCCAGCGCCGCGCAGGCAGCCCGTTTTTGTCGCGTCGGGGTGACACTCGGACAGGCAAAATCGGGCAGGCAAAACCTCACCGTTTCATCCGGCAAACTACTTGTTTCAAAAAAGCAGGATTTCAGTCCTTGTTTTTTGAACTCAAGTGTTTCGCTGCCGATAAGGGCACAAAAAAAACCGCACCCCTGCTGAATGCGGAGTGCGGTTTTTTTGTGGTCTGAAGCAGCCCGGACTTACTTGCGCAAGCCGAGTTTCTTCACGATGGCGCGGTAGCGCGTGATGTCCTTTGCCTTCAGATACTTCAGAAGGGCGCGGCGCTTGCCTACCAATCGTGTCAAGGCCCTTTCTGTGCTATGATCTTTACGGTTGGCCTTCATGTGCTCCGTCAAGTGGGAAATACGGTAAGAAAACAATGCCACCTGAGCTTCTGGTGAGCCAGTGTCAGTGTTAGACGCGCCGTACTGTCCAAAGATCTCCTTTTTCTTTTCAGAATCTAAATACATAGTGTTTTAGTATATA
>CAVGQS010000088.1:0-10627 GCA_963631415.1 Lactococcus garvieae
TACTTGATCCGCGTTTCTGTAACTTTTGTGTCGGAGGTCCATCTGGCGTTGTTGAGTTGTGTGGCAAGACTCGGCGTGAGCTTGTTCTTCTTGATGGCGGTAATGTTTTTATCTTTCAAATTGTCGTAGATGTCTTTGGCGGCGCGAAGTTCTTTTCGGTATGAAAAAAAGACGGGGCGCAATTTGGCTTTCATATCCTTAGAGAGCACGAGCTTTTTGGAAACATAGTCAAATATCTCTCTGTCCTTAGGCGTTTGTGCAGAAACAAGGCTGGTGGTGGCGATGCATATCGCTACAAGCGCAAATGTGTTGAGAAAAGTCTTCATTGTGGGTAGAGAATAATGGTTAATGTAGTGGTTGCGGTTGTTCGTGGTGGAGTGGGGGGCGGCTGGTCACTGCTTAGCGGTCATGTGCTCCACGATGTCTTGTCGCAGCTGCTTGCTGAAGTCAGATGCAAATATGAAGTCGTTGAGCGTCTGGTTGTCAGACGTGAGCACATCTTTGTTTGACCCTTGCCATTCTTTGTGACCCTTGTTGATATAAAGGATGTTTTCGCCAATTCCCAAGACGGAGTTCATGTCGTGGGTGTTGACTACGGTCGTGATGTTGTTTTCGTGAGTGATTTCGTTGATTAGTTTGTCGATGACCAACGATGTCTTGGGGTCAAGTCCTGAGTTTGGCTCGTCGCAGAAGAGGTATTTGGGGCTCATGGAGATGGCTCTCGCGATAGCTGCCCTCTTCTGCATTCCGCCGCTGATTTCGTTGGGGTGCTTGTCCTGGGCATCGAGGAGGTTGACCCTGTCCAGGCAGAACAGCGCGCGCTTTTTTCTGTCTTTGTAGCTCATGTCGGAGAACATGTCGAGTGGGAAAAGGACATTTTCCAGAACTGTGAGCGAGTCGAAGAGGGCGGACCCCTGGAACAGCATTCCTATCTCGCGCCTTATGACGGTCTGCTCGCGTTTGCTCATGGCGGTGATGTCTCGGTTGTCGTAGAATATGTGGCCGGACGAAGGTGCATAGAGACCCACGAGGCAGTTCATTAGCACAGTCTTGCCCGAACCGCTCTGTCCAATGATGAGGTTTGTCTTGCCGTCGCTGAACGTCACGTCAATGTCGTGGAGGATATGTTTGCCGTCAAACGACTTGTTCAGTTTCTTGACTGTTATCATGACTTAGGAAAGAATTTGTGTGAGGAACATGTCTGAAAACAATATGAGCACAGAGCTTGCCACAACGGCGTTGGTGCTCGCTTTGCCCACTTCAACCGAGCCGCCCTTGACGGAGTATCCGAAATAGGACGAGACGCTGGCGATTATGAATGCGAAGAACAGCGACTTGATTACTCCCATCCAAAAGTACCATTGATGGAAGTCGTGCTGAAGCCCCAATGTCAGTTCCGAAGGCGTGATGATGTGTCCGATATAGGCCGTCAGATAAGCTCCCGTTATTCCGGCTCCAACGCTGAAAATGACCAGTATGGGAATCACCGTGATGAGAGCTGTGATTTTCGGTAAGATGAGAAATGACGCGGAGTTGATGCCCATTATGTCAATGGCGTCGATTTGCTGGGTTACCCTCATCGTGCCCAGCTCTGACGCAATGTTCGAACCGACCTTTCCCGACAGAATGAGGCACATTATTGATGATGAAAATTCAAGCAGCATTATCTCGCGGGTTGTGAATCCGCTGACCCACACTGGCATCCATGCACTCTGGATGTTGATTTTTATCTGAATGCAGATGACCGCTCCTATAAACAGAGAAATGAGAAGCACTATGCCGATGGAGTCGATGCCCAGCGACTGTATCTCTTTAAAATACTTGCGAAAGAACATCTTAAAGCGTTCGGGACGCTGGAATGTCCTCGACATCAAGATGCAGTACTGCCCCAAGGCTTGAAGGAATTTGATTATGTGCATTTTTTGTCTGCCTAGATGTTGATTTGTGCAAAGTTAATAAAAAAGGGAGGTATTTGTGGAAAAAACGCTGTTGCTTGTTGAGTCTTTAAGCAAAATTAGTTATCTTTGCAATGAATATGATTTTATTTTTTAGAAAAAAGTAATGGGTATATTATCAAAGATATTCAGAAAAAAGTCCGGTGGCAAAGACTACGTCATTGGCGGCATGGAGGATTTTATGTCGCTGATTCGGGTGTATTGCCAGGCGGTGATGGCCTCCAGGTTGGGCATTACCAACCTGGCCATGTTGCCGGACTTACGCATGTTCAAAAGCTCACTGCACGTTGCGACAGTGAACAACAAACTCGGGCTTGGTGAGAAAAACCGCTGTAAAAAGATGCTGGAGGAACTCTACGGTATGGACGAAAGTTTTTTTTCCGAAATTGACTCCAGCATAAAGTCAAATTGCCGCAATATCAATCAGGTAAACAGCTATTTTCTGCTGTTCCAGAGTTTCAGCCAGGATTTGCTGACTATCCTTTCTAGTACACTGCAGTTGCGTTTGAGGATGCCGTCGTTCTTTAAGAAGGCTCTGCGCAGCATAGTGGAGAAAGGCGTCAACGACATCTTTATCAAAGACAAGTTTAAGGACGAGGCGGTGAGGAAAGCTACTTTCTCCATCCGTACAACCCAACAGAGGCTCAAGTACTCGCAGAACTGGATGACGGAGTATGCCTACCACATCATCTTGCTTGCGAAGAAGGAACCTCGGAACAAGACGGCAGAGAACAACGGAAAGTAAAAATTCAACAGGCGCGGTATATGTCTACACGTAGAGACGAACTCTTGCAACAGCTCAATGTGAAGCTGGACATGTTGGTACAGCGTTATGAAGAGCTGAAGAAGCGGCAGCAGATGGCTGACGCCCTGGTGGAGGAGAATGCACTGTTGAAACGACAACTTGAAACACTGAAGACTGCCAAGACGATTGCCCTTGGCGAAAGAGACATTCGCCAGGCGAAGCTCAGCTTGTCGCGCTTGATAAGGCAGATCGACTCTTGCATCTCGCTGCTTGTTGTAGAGAAGTAGCGGATGGTGCCTTTCCTGCAGATAGTAGGGCAGGGGCACGCATGTGTTTGATTTTATAAATATGGAGAACAAGAACAAAGTCGAATCGGACCGGTTTACAATACAACTTAATATTGCCAACAAGTTGTATCCAGTGACCGTGAACCGTGAGAATGAAGCGGTATACCGCAAGGCTGCCAAATTGATACAACAGAAATTGGACCGCTACACTTCGTCGTTTTATGCCGAAGACAAGCAGGACTATCATGCTATGGTGATGCTTGACCTTGCTGTTGCTCTTGTGTCGGAGTTTGAAGTTGACGACAAACTCCTGCTCTTGGTGGACAAGATTGACGGCTGTCTGGACTGACGGAAGACTACGCAAAAAACAAGTTTTTTAGAGTACAAAAAGATTTAAGAAAATATCATAATATTCAGAAATAATTAAAACCCAAAAAATATGGAAATAACAATAATATTAACTGTAATTGCGCTGCTTGTGGGCGGACTGATTGGCTATGCTATATTCCGCTATGTCATAAAAGCCCAGTACAACAAGATGACGGCGCAGGCCGAGAGAGAGGCTAAGAATATCAAGGAAAAGAAACGACTTGAACTGAAAGAGGAGTTTGTGAACCGCAAGGCTCAACTTGATAAGGAGGTGCAGCAGAAAAATCAGTCGCTGCTGCAAGTGGAAAACAAATTGAAACAACGCGAAATCAGCATCAATCAACGGCAAGACGCCGTTTCACGCCGCAAAGCAGAACTCGACAAGCAGCAGACCTCGCTCGACAGCCAGGTGCAGGCTCTGCAGCGCAAGGAGCAAGAACTTGACAAACTCGAAGCGCAAGAACGCGAAAAGCTCGAGGCAATCAGCGGATTGTCGGCACAAGAAGCAAAAGACCGCCTGATAACGTCGTTGAAAGACGAGGCAAGGACTTCAGCCCAGAGCTACATTAACGAAATCATGGACGAGGCCAAAATGACCGCCAACAAAGAGGCCAAGAAAATTGTCATTCAGACAATACAGCGTGTGGCTACGGAAACGGCCATTGAGAACTCTGTCACGGTCTTTCACATCGACAACGATGAGGTCAAAGGCCGCATCATTGGCCGCGAAGGTCGCAATATCCGCGCATTGGAGGCTGCCACGGGAGTTGAAATTGTTGTGGATGACACTCCTGAAGCGATTGTCATCTCAGCGTTTGATCCTGTTCGCCGCGAGATATGCAGACTAGCCCTCCACCAGCTCATCGCTGACGGACGCATCCACCCAGCTCGCATAGAGGAAGTCGTGGCCAAAGTGAAGAAGCAAGTCAACGAGGAGGTGTTGGAAACTGGCAAACGTACGGCCATAGACCTTGGCATCCATGGTCTGCATCCAGAATTGATCCGTATTATAGGCAAGATGAAATACCGCTCTTCCTATGGCCAAAACCTCTTGATGCACGCTCGCGAAACTGCCAATCTTGCTGGTGTGATGGCTGCGGAACTCGGTCTGAACTCGCGCAAGGCTAAGAGGGCAGGTTTGCTTCATGATATAGGTAAGGTGCCTGATGAGGATACAGAATTGTCACACGCTGAATATGGCGCCAAAATAGCAGAGGAGTACAAGGAGAAACCTGAGATTGTTAATGCCATCAGAGCTCACCACGACGAGTGTGAAATGACTTCGCTGATTGCGCCCATCGTTCAGGTCTGCGATGCTATTAGCGGCGCTCGCCCAGGTGCTCGCCGCGAAGTGGTTGAAGCCTACATTAAGCGTCTGAAGGATCTTGAAAACATTGCAATGAGTTATCCTGGCGTGACAAAGACTTACGCTATTCAGGCAGGCCGAGAGCTTCGTGTAATTGTTGGAGCCGACAAGGTTGACGATGCTCAGTGTGCGCAGTTGTCGCAGGACATTGCTAACAAGATACAGACAGACATGACTTATCCTGGTCAAGTCAAGGTTTGTGTGATTCGCGAAATCCGCTCTGTAAATTACGCCAAATAGCGATATTTCAAGAAAAAAAGAGGAAAGGAGACGTTTTTGCGTCTCCTTTTTTTGTCAGTTCAATTGGATTCTTTACATTTGCCATAGCCTGTGAAGGATAATCAGGAGTGGTTTCCTCATTTGCAGGGTGTCAACAGAATTCAGAATATGGTATAACCTCTTAAAATTAGTTGCTATGATTACGATTACCATTAAGACTTTGAAGTTTGATGCAGGAGAAAAACTCAGTGCATTTGTGGAGAAGAAAGTGACTCGTCTGGAAAAATTCTGCGAGGGTAAGACTGACAAGATATTGGTTGTTCTGGAAAATCTAAGCGAAGGCAAGAATGTCAAGATACAAATTGCTTTTCCTGGGGATCAGCTCGTGGTTGAACGTACCGCCGACACTTTTGAGAATGCTGTCACGGCATGCGTAGATGCGATGAAAGAGCGAATCTCCCGCAGCAAGGATAAGAAAGACGCTTAGGCGTAGCTCCCGTATTAACGGAATGTAACCACAACAAAAAAAGCCGCAAGGAATCCTTGCGGCTTTTTTGTGTATGTAGGTTCTATTGTATGAGATTATCCAGCTCTTCAAACAGCTGGCAAATATAATCTATGGTCTTCCTTCTAAATTTGCCGGGGTATTTAAGTAGTGACAATCCGTCTTTTGACAAGGCATACTTATCCGTAATCCATTCCTCCGCCTTGTAGTTGAAACCAGACTCACGCTCCTGCTCGTAGCAGTAGGATATAAACCAAATGCGTAATGTTGTGGAAGAGTTGTCCTTGGTGACGAAATACTGGTACTGTAACAGGGTGGAGTCGGCTTCCCATTTCTTTCTCTTGAAATAGAGCGGCTCGCATATCGTCGCGACGAGAGTGTCTTTTGATTCGGACAGGATTCTTGAAATGTCAAGGGCTTTGGTCTCTTCCGCTTTCTGGAGCGCTTTTTGCTTTAGGATGTTAAAAACTTGCTGACTGTCTTTTGTTTTGGAAACAAATGTGTGCTCAAAACAAACGACTCCTTCGGCTGTCATGGGAACTTTGCCAGCAAGATATGCGCTGTCAGCCGACTGAGGGGTAGGGCTTGTGGCGGCTGAGTTTTTTGCTTCGTTTTTCTTTGCCAGGCGAAATTCCTTTGCCGCCTTTTTCCTCGCTTTCTTCTCTGCCGCCTTTTTTGCAGTCTTGGACTGCTGGTAGTTTTTGCGGAGATATGAGTTGTCGGTGTTCATTTGAGCGTCTGCCGTTGCGATTCCGGCAAGGAACAACAGCAGTAGAAGCATTGTTTTCTTCATCGTATGCAAAATTTTAAGTGTTTGACGGTTTCTGGTGCGCCTATCTAAAGCAGAGAGGAATTACTGCAAAGGTAGTAATTCCTCTCAACTAAATTGTTATGGCCAGACTGTTTTGTCAGCCTTTTTCAATGATTTCCATACCTTTCAGAAGGGCTTGCTCGTTTAAGGGGATAAGTTTGTGGCGCCGTTCGGGCAGGGTCTTGTAGAGGGCACTTTTTATGTTGTCTATTGTGGTCAACGGCTTAACTTTAATCAGTCCTCCCAGTATAATCATGTTGAAGGTCTTGATGTTGTGCATTTCTGCGGCGGTGTCCATAGCGCTTATGCTATATATGTTGATGTCGTCTCTTTTTGGTGGGGCGATGATGCCGCTCGTTTCATATATAAGCGTGCCTCCGGGCTTGATGTTAGGCAGGAACTTTTCAATGGACGGTTGGTTGAGCAGAATGGCTGTGGTATAGCGGCTAATTATTGGCGACGGAATTTTGGAGTCGCTGATTATGACGGTGCAGTTGGCCGTTCCTCCGCGTTGCTCAGGCCCGTATGCTGGAAGCCATGACACTTCTTTCCCCTCCATCATCGCGGCGTATGCAAGGAGCTTGCCTGTTGACAGGACTCCTTGTCCTCCAAATCCTGATATTATTATTTCTTCTTTCATGTCTGGTTTAGTTTTTGTCTTTCAAATCACCGAGCTTGTAGAATTTGAACATGTTTTCTTCCATCCACACGTTGGCTTCAGCTGGCGATGTCTTCCAGCCAGAAGAACAGGTTGAAACTATCTCCACGAGGTTGGAGCCGATGCCGTTCCTGCTGTTTTCAAACGCCTTGCGAAGGGCTTTCTTCGTTTTGCGGATGGCTGCAGCTGTGTGTACGCTTTGTCTGCTGACGTAGGCAGTGCCTTCCAGATTTACCGCGAGGTCTGTGATGTTGAGCGGATAGCCGTGCAGTTCGGCGGTCCTGCCATACGGACATGTCGCTGTCTTCATGCCCATGAGGGTTGTTGGTGCCATCTGTCCTCCGGTCATGCCGTATATGGCATTGTTGATAAAGATTATCGTGATTTTTTCTCCCCTGTTTAGGGCATGTATGGTCTCGCAGGCTCCAATGCAGGCCAAGTCTCCGTCTCCTTGGTATGTAAACACAAGGCGGTCTGGCCATAGGCGTTTGCATGCGGTGGCTACGGCTGGAGCCCGTCCGTGGGCAGCTTCCTGCCAGTCAATGTCGAGATAGCGGTATGCAAAAACAGCACATCCTACCGGGCAAATGCCGATAGTCTTTTCTTCCATTTGCATTTCTTCCAGTACTTCGGCAATCAGCTTGTGTACGACCCCATGCGAGCAGCCTGGGCAATAGTGCATCGGCGTGTCGTTCATCAATTGGGGCTTGGCGTATACCAAATTCTCTTTGGAAATAAGTTCGTCTTTTGTCATTTCCTTGTGTGTTTACGGGTCATGCGTATCGTTACTTCAGCAGTCTTTACAATCACTGCTGCGCAGCCAACTGCGAATACGGCAAGGGTTCTTTGGGGGGCTGGACACAAAAAGTATATCACTATCGTCGCTATTGCCAGCACCATGAAGATTCCGTTGAGCCAGTTGCGCAGCTTCAGTTTGTAGGGCTCGCTCTTTTGCTTCTGCAAGCCGCGGCTCGCAGAATAGAGAAATTCTTGTGTGTCCTTTTCCTCTGTCATACTGTTAACGGATTATTTGAATATGCTCTTGGCGGCACTCGTGATTTCTGCGGGGTCCGGCACTACGCCTCCCGTCCGTCCAAAATGCTCGCATGGTATCTTGCAGTCAAGTGCCAGCTTGACATCGGTAATCATCTGTCCAGTGTTGAGTTCGCATACCAAAATCTTCTTGGCATTGCGTGCTGCTTCCTTTAGTTCCTTCTCCGGGAATGGCCATAGGGTGACGGGACGGAAAAGCCCGACCTTGTAACCTTCCTGCCTCAACTGATGCATGGAGTCTTCCGCAATTCTGGACATACAGCCGAAACCTACCATAAGGTATTCTGCATCATCACAGCAGATGCTCTCGGCGCGGGTTTCGTTTTGTTTTATCTGCTCGTACTTAGCTTGCATTGCCATGTTGCGCCTGTCCATTTCAACAGGATCCGATTCCAGAGATGTAAGGATGTTGTTTTTCCTGCTCTTCAGGTGCGTGCCGTTGGTTGCCCACGGACATTCCTTGTATATTTGCTCTTCGGTTCGCCTTGGCTTGAAAGCCGGCAGTTTTACCTTCTCCATTACCTGCCCAACGATTCCGTCAGACAAAATCATTGCAGGCATCCTGTATTTAAAGGCGAGAGAGAAGGCTTCGTCTACGAAGTCCGCCATCTCCTGAACCGAGTTCGGAGCAAGAACGATGACGTTATAGTCTCCGTTGCCGCCTCCGTACACCGCCTGATAGTAGTCGCCTTGGCTTGGCTGTATGGTTCCCAGGCCCGGACCGCCGCGTTGCACGTTCACTATCAGGGCTGGTATCTCGCATCCTGCCATATAGCTTATGCCTTCCTGCATGAGTGCTATGCCAGGGCTTGACGAGGATGTCATGACTCGCTTGCCGCTGCCTCCTCCGCCGTATAGCATATTGATGGCAGCCACTTCGCTCTCTGCCTGTAGTACTACCATACCCGTGGTTTCCCATGGCTTTACCAATGTCAGGGTCTCCAGTACTTCTGACTGCGGGGTGATGGGATATCCGAAGAATCCGTCACAGCCGCACCTTATCGCTGCATGAGCAATGGCTTCGTTGCCTTTCATCAAAACGTATTCGTCCATAGCCTCTAATCTTCTTTTTTGCGGTAAACGCTGATGCAGCCGTCAGGGCATACAATTGCACATGAAGTGCAGCCTGTACATTGCGTCCAGTCTTGCTGTTCTGCGTAGGGGTATCCTTTGTGGTTGACTTTTTTTTGTGACAGTGTCAGCAAGTCCAGCGGGCATGCAATGATGCATAGCCCGCATCCTTTGCACCGTTCTGTATTTACTACGATTGCGCCTCTTATTTTGCTCATAATCAAAGGGAGTTTATTTGAATGAACTATTGTCCGTAGATGTCCTTGTTGTAAAATTCCAATATGTTGTAGGTCATCTTGAGTTTCTCTTTAGCAGGACTGTCAGCATTGTACGCACAAGCCTCGTTGTAGTGCTGTATGGCCTTCTGCCAGTCACCGATTTTGTAGTAAGAGTTGCCGATTAAGTAGTGTAACTCCTCTGCGCTTGCCGTGTCGAGGTCTGCAGTCTGCCCAGCAGGCGAGAAATCGTTTGCCAGCATAGCGGTCAGTTCCTTTATGGCCTGAGCCGCCTTGCCGCTCTTGAGCAAATCGTTTGTGTAGTCTTTAACCTGCATCGTTTTTTAGTTTGCGTTACAAAGGTACAATAATTCAAATCACCATTTCCCGCAAATGTTTTTGTGTAGTCTTCTTAACTCTCTTTTTTGATTTGTTAACATTCAGGTTTGTGTATAATCTGCATGTTATTAGCTATATAGGTCAAAATAAAAATGGTTGTTTGCGAAACGAACAAAATCTTTTTGGTGTGAGTAAAACATTAATAATTTGCACGGCATGCCAAGGTTTGTGCAGATAGCCAGTCGCAATCTCCTGCTTGAGAACCCAATTAAAAGGCTAGTGGGCGACGGTATTTCATTGCCAAAGAACTTGTTTTCGTCACATTTTGTGCGATGCAGGTTTAATACCTTGGTTACCAACTGTCAGCAAGGTTACAATTCATAATTTTGGTGTCCCCGTTCTTTTTTGTCGGCATTTTGTATTATTGCAGTCCGCCAAACCTTTTTTTGACATCTCCTAAAGCATTGCGCCACCTCGTTTCATCAGAGAAGCACTTCAGTTCATTTTGTGCGGACTTGCGCTCATTAGAGAGCCACCTGGCGTTCCTGTTTCCGCGGAAACGGTTAACCTTTCCAACATAAACGGCTTCCCGTTTCCATGGAAACGGCTATCCGTATCTGACGGTCCGGAAAAATTAAGTCCGCACGAGATGAGCGCAAGTGCTTCTCTGATGAACTTAAGTCCTACTTTTTTCAACTGAGGTGGTTTTCCCCTCTGTGGCGGGCGGAAAACTTCTCTTGTTTTGCGTAAAAATAAGTCTTGCGGTACTGCAATTAACTTGAAATTCTGCGGGATTGTTGCAGTTAGGGTGTCCCTGTGACGAAAACAGAAAGCTGGTTGGCGACGGTATTTCATTGCCAAACAAAAAAGCCGGGCATAACTCCAAAATAGGAGCCATGCCCGGCTTCGGTTAAATGATGTTGGGTGTGTTAAGCTTCTGCTACAGGTTCTACTGCAACAACACTACGATCTCTGCGGTCGTGTGAGAATTTTACCACTCCGTCAATCAATGCATATAGTGTGTGGTCGCTACC
>CAVGQS010000089.1:0-10553 GCA_963631415.1 Lactococcus garvieae
GAGGCTGAGAGCACTGTTGCTGACGGCGCTATCTACACCATCAGCGGCCAGCAGGCAGCTGCTCCTGCCAAGGGTCAGGTATACATCAAGGACGGCAAGAAAGTTAGATTCTGAAAAACAGCCGGGGCGGCACAACGGCGCGCCGCCCCAGCTTTATCCCCATAAGAAAAGCGGCGAAGAGAGATTTGTTCTCTTCGCCGCTTTTCTTATGGGGATTTTTTTCTGCTATTGCCTTCGGCTGCCGGCGTTGCCGGTTGCGTAAGGTATTGTGCCGTGTTGTTTGCCCTACTTCTTGTTGGCGTAGAGCACCGGGTTGGTGTCGGTGTCGTTGTACATCTTCATCTGTTTGTAGACCTTCATGTACTTGCGTCCGTTGGCGATGTCGTCGATCAGCGTATCGATGGCGCTCGACAGGTCCTTCTGCTGCTCGAGCAATACGGCGAGCTTGGCGGCGCACTTCTGCCTGTGGCTTTCGTCGGCGTCCTTGCGCTCAGCTTCTACCCTCATGTGGTAGATTTTCAGCGCGAGAATGCTCAGGCGGTCTACTGCCCATGCCGGCGACTCGGTGTTGATGGTGGCGTCGGGCTGCACCTTCACGTCCTTGTAGAGCGTGAGGAAGTAGCTGTCGATGCGCTCCACGAGGTCGGTGCGGTCCTGATTGGACTTGTCGATGCGGCGCTTCAGAGTGAGGGCTGCGGCGGGGTCTATGGCCGGGTCGCGTATGATGTCCTCAAAGTGCCACTGCACGGTGTCAATCCAGCACTTCAGGTAGAGGTCGTGTTCGATGTTGCCCTCCGCATACGGGTTGTTGATGGGAGTGTCTACATTGTCTGTCACGTGGTAGTCGTCGATTGCCTTTTCAAAGATGGGTTGGCAAAGTTTTGTGAAATCCATATCTTTACGTTGAGTAGTGTGTGTTACAAAGGTAGCGTTTTATTTTCAAGTTGGCCGCCAAATAGAAGGAAAAAGACTAATTTCGCAGCATGAAAGTAGTGATTGACGACAAAGTGCCTTATATAGCCGAGGCGGCGTCGAGGTTGTTTGACCAAGTGGTGTTTCTGCCCGGCGCCGGGTTTGGCGACAGCGGCGAGCTCCGCGACGCCGACGCGCTGATAGTGCGCACCCGCACCCGTTGCGACCGCTCCCTGCTGGCAGGCACCAGCGTGAAGTTTGTGGCTACCGCCACGATAGGTTTCGACCACATCAACAGTGCCGACCTCCGCGAGCTGGGCATAGGCTGGACCAACTGTCCGGGCTGCAACGCCTCGTCGGTGGGACAATATATAAGGAATAGCCTGGTGCTGCTGAGCCGGTCGCGCGGCTGCCGAATGAACGACTTGGTGGTCGGCGTGGTGGGCTACGGCCATGTGGGGCGCGAGGTCTGCAAGGCTCTCTCGCAGGCGGGCTGCCGAACGGTCATCAACGACCCTCCCTTGCGCGAGAGCGGCTTCGCCGGCGTAGACTTCGCCGAACTCTCCGACTTGGCTGACCAGTGCGACGTAATCACGTTCCACACCCCCTTGACCCGAGGCGGTCTGCATCCCACCTTCCACCTTGCCGACGCCCCCTTCTTTGAGCGGCTGAAGCGCAAGCCCGTAGTCATCAATGCCGCCCGCGGCGGTGTCGTCGACGAGCGCGCCATGCTCCAGGCCTACGACGCCGGACTCGTCAGCGCCATGATTGTAGACACCTGGGAGAACGAGCCCAACATCAGTTCCCGGCTGCTGGAGCAGGCGGTGATAGCCACGCCCCACATAGCGGGGTATTCTGCCGACGGCAAGAGCAATGCCACCCGCATGTCGCTCAGGGCGGTGTGTCAGTTCTTCAATATCAACATGGGCGACGAAGCCGAATTCCTAGCGCTCACGGCGCCCCCGTCGCTCCCCTCCAGCCTCACGCCCACGGGCGATGCGGAAGAAGACTGGCTTCGGCTCTACAACCCCCTCGACGATTCGCGCCGGCTCAAGTCGGCTCCCGACCAGTTTGAGTGGCTGCGCGGCAACTACCCGCTGCGCAGAGAGTCGTTTGGCGACTGAGCCGTGCCAGCGATTGAATTGTGCTGCACATCATATAATTGTGCTGCACGTCATATAACCGTGCGCCCCGCGCTTAACAGCGGTGCGCCCAGGCATCAAAAAACCTCCCGGGCCGCAAAGTCCGGGAGGTTTCCGTTATAAGGCTTTTCAGAGAGTGATTAGTCGATAACTCCTGCAGAAGCCTTGAACTTCATCGTAGTCTTGGCTGCGATTTCAATCTTCTCGCCAGTTCTGGGGTTGAAGCCAGTGCGTGCGGCACGAGTGGCTGCGCTGAAAGTTCCGAAACCCGGGAGGATAACTTTGTCGTTAGCTTTCACTGCTCCAGCGATAGTTGCGAGAGCGGTCTCGAGAGCGGCCTTAGCGGCAACTTTAGAAATACCAGCGCCTTCGGCGATAGTGGCGATCAAGTCTGTCTTTTTCATAATTCAGAGGTTTGTTGGTGAATATTATTGTTAATTGTTTTCTCTCTTTCTGTGTGAGATTCTTTGCAAATATCGCAATATCAAAGTTTTCCTCCAAATATTTTGGGAGAAAATCATCAAAAAAACCAGTTTTTTCTCGTCTTTTGCTCAAGTTTTCGCAAATAAGCCCGTTTTTGCAGTCGTGGAGCGCAGTTTCCTGCGTAGTTTCCCCGTGCGCCGCAGCCGCAGCATTCGGTCTGTTTTTCGTCCGCAGCCGCATCAGCATGCGTCCTCAAGGGCGGTACTCCAGCGCCAGCGCACTGTAAGTTCACCAGAGAAGCACTTTATTTCATCAGAGAAGCACTTCTCTTCATCTCGCGCGGACTTAATTTTTCCGGACCGTAAGATACGGTTATCCATTTCCAGAGAAAATGGGAACGCCCGGTGGCTCTCTGATGAAGAGAAGTCCTTGTCTGATGAACTGAAGTGCTTCTCTGATGGAACGAGGTGTTGCTCTTGCCGGGTCATGGGCGCCAGCCGAAAGACTAAAAAGTCTAAATTGTGCGGAAGTAGAGCGTCCGGGGGCGGTTGAAGTTGAAATATAAGTATTAACTTTGCCGGACATAGTGATAACGTTTTTTTACACCAAACCTTTTTCGAGATTATGTTTAAGATTCCACCCATCACCAAGAACCTGCTGCTGATAAACGTCTTGATGTATTTCGCTGCAGTGCTGTTGGGCAATAGCGGCATAGACCTCAACAACCTGTTGGGGCTCCACTTCTTCAAGTCGGAGAGTTTCGCGCCCTATCAGCTGGTGACCTATATGTTCATGCACGCCAACTTTGAGCACATCTTCTTCAACATGCTTGCCTTCTGGATGTTCGGCAGGGTGCTGGAGCAGATATGGGGTCCAAAGCGCTACCTTGTCTTCTATATGGTGTGCGGCATCGGCGCCGGACTGTGCCAAGAGGCTGTGCAGTATATAGACTATGTGAGCCAGGGGCTGGCGCAGTACTCTGTGGTGACCGACGGCAACATCCGCATGCCCATGTCGGCATATCTGGACATGTGGACCACGGTGGGCGCGTCGGGCGCCATCTACGGCGTATTGCTGGGCTTCGGCATGTCGTTCCCCAACGAACGCATCCTGCTGCTCATACCGCCTGTGCCCATCAAAGCCAAGTATCTGGTGATAGGCTATGCCGTACTCGAGCTGCTGCTCGGCGTGGGCGTGAGCAACAGTTCGGTTGCCCACTTCGCCCATCTTGGCGGCATGCTGTTTGGTTTGATACTGATTCTCTATTGGCGGCGCGACGCGCGCCGAAAGGCCTACGGCTTTTCTTCGTGGAGCGAGTATAGCCCCGGGAAGAAGAGTTTCTGGAGCCGCATGAAGGAGAAGGGCACCGCCCAGACCCAGCGCAGGCAGCCGGAGGCCCAGTCTGCGCCCAAGGCTGACCCCATGGCGGAGCGCAAGGCCAAGCAAGACGAGATTGACCGCATCTTGGAGAAGGTGAGGCGGTCGGGCTACAGCGGTCTCACCGACCAGGAGAAGAAGGCACTCTTTGACTTCACCGACCGGCGGTAGCCCCTCGGGCTGCTGCACTGAAGGCAGGGCGGCAAGCCGGCGACCGACACTCACGCAACCAAATCGGGACATGGACATCAAGCGAACCAAGGTTAAGGGCATCTTGTCCAAATTGTTTCTCGCGCTCAACCTCGTGTGCGGCGCGCTGCTGCTTGTGTCTGCCTACGGCGGCACCGCCAATCCCGCGTCGTGGTCATGGCTGGTGTCTGCCACACTGGCCTTCCCGTTCCTTTTTGCCGCCAACGCCTTCATGATGCTGTGCTGGCTGGTGGTGTTCTCCCGCAAGTGGCTGTGGAGCTTTGGCGTGATGCTGGCCTGCACGCCGGCGCTGCGCGCCTACTGTCCCGTCAACTTCTCGCAGCCGGTGCCCAAGGGCTGC
Source organism: Lactococcus garvieae (assembly GCA_963631415.1). Taxonomy (GTDB): domain Bacteria; phylum Bacteroidota; class Bacteroidia; order Bacteroidales; family Bacteroidaceae; genus UBA6382. The sequence goes on from CAVGQS010000089.1 coordinate 4,405, forward strand.
CTGAAGGTGGAGACCTACAATGTCTTCGCCTTTGCCACGACCGACGAGGAGGGCTTCAAGGACATGCTTGAGTATCTGCGCACCTGCGACGCCAACATCTTCTGCGCCCAGGAGGCCTCGTGCATGAAGCGCTACCGCGATGACGTGGACGACGCCATGGCGCACTGGCGCTACCGCAACGACTCGGCATTCGGCGGGCTCCTCATCTGTTCCGACTATCCCATCGTGGGCAGCAAGGTGATAGGGTCGCCGTCTGCTACCCACGCCTGCGTGGTCTATCTGGTCAGGGTGGAGAACGACACGGTGGCGGTGGTGAACAGCCACTTTGTGTCAAACGCAATGAGCGTGAAGGACAAGGAGGCGTACCGCGACATCATCCTCTCGCCCGAGGAAGACAGCGTCAAGGACGACGCGCTGCGCCTGTGCCGCAAGGTCAACAAGGCCGGTGTGGACAGGGCCGTGCAGGCCGACTCGCTGGCTGACTATCTGGAGACATTGGGCGACGTGCCCATCATCGTGTGCGGCGACTTCAACGACTCGCCGCTGTCGTATGTGCACCACCGCCTGACCCGCAAGCTCCACGACGCCTACGTGGCGTCGGGCAACGGCCCCGGCATCTCCTACCACCTGTCGGGCATGTTCTTCCGCCTCGACAACATACTGTGCAGCCACCACTGGCGATCGTTTGGCGCCGTGGTGAAGAAGCAGCTCAAGATGTCGGACCACTACCCCGTGTCAGCCTGCCTGAAGCGGGTGGAGTAGGGGGCGCCCAAGGTGCGCAGCGAGCGTGCCAACAAGTCCCTGAGAAGGGCACTGCAGCCGCCATACCAGCGGCTTTTTGCCGCAATTATCCGAATTAAGTCGGGAGTATGCCAAACGAGTAGAAAAAAATAATTATATTTGCACGTCAAATCCGTGAACGACACGGATTTTCATACCTTCGCAGAAAAACAACAAATAATAACAAACAATCAAACAGAAATGCAAAACAAAGGATTTGTAAAAGTATTCGCAGTGCTGTTGACTCTAGTGTGCGTTTACTATCTCTCTTTTTCTTTTGTGACAAGCCACTATGAGAACGTTGCGTCCCAGATGCCGGCAAAGGCGGGGCAGCGCTATCTTGACTCGATGAAAAACGAGAGAGTGTGGATGTTTAAGACTCTTCAGGAGTGCCAGGAGTACCAGCTGGGTCTGGGTCTTGACCTGAAGGGCGGAATGAACGTGACACTTGAAGTTTCCGTTCCGGATGTCATCAAGAACCTTGCCGCTGACAACGTTAGCGACCCCAACTTCGCCAAGGCCTTCGCCAAGGCAGCCGGCGAGGCTGAGAAGACTCAGGACGATTTTCTTACCTTATTTATAAGAGACTATCAGGAAATCGCAGGCAAGGACAAGCTGTCGTCGGTGTTCGCCACCCAGCAGCTGGGCGACAAAATCAATGTCCGCTCTACCGACAAGCAGATAGAGAGCGTGCTGCGCGAGAAGGTGAAGGACGCTATCGACAACTCCTACAACGTGCTGCGTTCGCGTATAGACCGCTTCGGTGTGGCTCAGCCCAACATCCAGAAGCTTGAGGGCGGAAGCGGCCGTATCATGGTGGAGATGCCGGGCGTGAAGGAACCTGAGCGTGTGCGCAAGCTCCTCCAGACCAGCGCCAACCTCGAATTTTGGGAGACCTACACCTTCGCCGACATCTGGCCGGAGCTGCAGGCCCTCGACAGCAAGCTCGCGGGCGGCGGTGACGCCAAGGCCGACAGCACCAAGACTGCTGCTGCCGAAAAGGACACCGCAGTGACCACTGGTCTCGAGTCAAAACTCAAGGGCGCTACTGCCAAGAGCGAGACCAAGGCTGACGCCGCTGCAGTGGCAGCCAACAAGAAGGCTCACCCGCTGCTCAGCATGATTATGCCGGCTCAGAACAGCCGCGAGGGCAGCGCAGTGGTAGGCTACGTCGCTTCGTACGACACTGCTGAGGTCAACAAGATCCTCAATTCGCCTGAGGCTAAGGCAACCCTGCGCGGCGACGTGTCGCTGAAGTGGGGCGTGAAGTCTTCGGACATGTTCCCCAAGGCTGATATCTACGAACTCTTCGCCATCCGCGTGCCTGCTGACGGCAAGGCTCCGCTGGAGGGCAACGCCATCTCTGACGCCCGCGCCGACTTTGACCAGTACGGCAAGCCTATGGTCAGCATGTCGATGAACAACGAGGGCGCTCGCGTGTGGGCTAACCTGACCAAGAACAATATCAACAAGGCCATCGCCATCGTGCTCGACGGCGTGGTATACAGTGCCCCTAACGTAATCAACGAAATCAGCGGCGGCAACTCTACCATCACCGGTAACTTCACCACAGAGGACACCAAGGACCTCTCCAACGTGCTGAAGGGCGGCAAGATGGACGCGCCGGTCAAGATTGTACAGGACGACACCGTGGGCCCGTCGCTCGGACAGGAGTCCATCAACAAGGGTCTTGTTTCGTGTGCAGTGGCATTTGTGCTCCTGATGGTCTACATGTGTCTGCTCTACGGCTTCAAGCCCGGCATGGTGGCCAACGGCGCTCTGCTGGTCAACATCTTCTTCATTCTCGGTGTGCTGGCATCGTTCCAGGCAGCTCTGACCATGTCGGGTATTGCCGGTATCGTGCTGACGCTGGGTATGGCGGTCGACGCCAACGTGCTTATCTTTGAGCGCACGAAGGAGGAACTCGCCGCAGGCAAGAATATCAAGTCGGCCATGGCAGACGGCTACAGCAACGCCTTCTCCGCCATTGTGGACTCCAACGTGACCTCAATCATCACAGGTATCATCCTGTTCTATTTCGGTACTGGCCCTATCCGCGGTTTTGCCACGACCCTTATCATCGGTCTGCTGGCATCGGTATTCACCGCAGTATGGCTCACCCGTATCGTCTTTGAGCACTACCTCAACAAGGACAAGTGGCAGAACATGACCTTCACCACGGCCATGTCGCGCAACTTCATGCACGGCACTAAATTCAAGTTCATGAACTTCTACCACAAGAGCTTCATCGTGTGGGCAGTGGCGCTGGTAGTATGCTTCGTAGGCTTCGGCGTGCGCGGCTTGAGCAGCGGCATCGACTTCACTGGCGGCCGCAACTTCAACGTCATCTTCGACAACCCCGTGGTGCCTGAGGACGTTCACGCAGCCATAGTCCCCAACGTGGGCGACGCCACCGTGACGGTGCTGGCGCTGGGTACAGACGGCCGCAACGTGCGCGTGTCTACCAACTACAAGATTGACAGCAACGACCCGTCGGTCGACAGCGAGATAGAACACATCCTCTACAAGTCGCTCAAGGACAAGTTCCTTGCCAAGGACGTGACCTTCGAGGTGTTCAAGAACCGCGACAACCAGAAGGGCGGCTCCATCGTGTCTTCGCAGAAGGTGGGCCCGTCGGTTGCCAAGGACGTGACCTACGGCGCTATCCGTGCGGTCATCTTCGCGCTGATTGCCATCTTCCTCTACATCCTCGTGAGGTTCCGCAATGTGGCATTCTCAGTGGGCAGCACTGTGGGTCTGGTTTGCGACGCCTTGCTCATCATCGGTGTCTACTCGCTGCTGTGGGGCGTGCTGCCGTTCAGCCTCGAGGTTGACCAGACGTTCATTGCGGCCATCCTGACCTGTATCGGTTACTCCATCAACGACAAGGTGGTGGTCTTCGACCGTATTCGTGAGTTCATGCACCTCTATCCCAAGCGCGACCGTCAGGAGCTGTTCAACACTTCTATCAACACCACGCTGACCCGTACAATCAACACCTCTTCGACCACGTTGCTCGTGTTGCTCTGTATCTTCTTCCTTGGTGGAGAGAGCATCCGCAGCTTCTCGTTTGCGATGATTCTCGGAGTGGTGTTCGGTACCTGCTCTTCAATCTTCATCTCCGCACCGTTGGCTTACCTCGTGCTGGGTCACAAGATTAAGAAGGACGCCCCAGCTGAGGCAAAGAAATAACAAGAGAGGACAGGTCCGCAAGGACACTCCGCATCAATATGTCAAGAGCGGCAAGACTCACTCGAGTTTTGCCGCTCTTGCTGTTTGTAGACATTGCTGTCCGCCAACCCCCTCTAACATTCGAGCAACCCGAGTAGCCAACCGAAATCAGAAAACCACAACCCCTGAAGCTCCCGCCCAAAAAGCACTTTTCGTGAAAATTCGCGCAGTTCGTGTACGCCTCATTTCCAGCGCGTTACGTTTTGTGCGCACTTAAAAGTTTTTAAGAAGCACTTGAGCGATTGAAAAGTAGGACTTAAAAAAATTTTATGCGGACTTAACGAAAAAATTTCCGCGGAAATTTTTTCGTTAAGTCCGCACGAAATTTTTTTAAGTCCGCATAAAAATTTTTTAAGTCCGCACTAAAAACTCTTTAGTGCTTACGAGCTGTTCCCTTGTTGCCTTATGGTCATTTATTGTCCGTTTTTGGTTTGTTTGGCTGATAGAGGACTGTCCGCGGCAAAAAAATCCGCAGCTCTGGTGGTTAGGGTTGTGGATTTGGTAAGAGTCTTGTGGTTCCGGGGGAGGTGGAGCGGACAGCAATCGTTTATAATGGGTGGGGTGCTTGAGTCTTGGCTGACAACAATCGTTTGGACAGGCGAAAAAGGGCAACACAACTGCCTTGCAGTCAGGAAAAAAAGTCTTAATTTTGTTGCTGGGTCACAGCTTGCTGCCGACCGCGGCCACGACCGCCAAAGGTGCGGGCTCTGGCAAAATCCTTCTACACATCACGATAATGAAAGCAAAGACAATCTTGGCGTTGGGCATTGGCATGGCGGTGCCGTCCGCTGTGTCAGCACAAGCCGACGCCTTCGAATCCGCCAGTTCGGTGACGCTGCTCGACAGCACCTACGTCACCGTGCAGCCCTCGGGTTCCTCCACGTTCAACATCACCCGCGTGCTGAGCATCAACGACAACGACGCGGCACTGAAGAACCACTGCATCGTTTATGACTACGACCCCATGACCGCCTCCGCCTGCTTCAAGTATGTGAGGGTGGCGCGCGGCAATGGCGAGAAGACCGACATCGACGTCAGCGCCGCCAAGGACTATGCCGCCCCTGCCCGTTCCATCTTCTGGGGCGCGCGGCAGATAATGATAGAAGTGGGGCATCTGGCTCCCGGCGACACCCTCGCCTACGAGATTGAGAAGCGCGGCTTTACCTATGCCTTGCTGGCAGGAGAGGGCGGAACAGTTGGAGCGCCAGGAATGGCGGGGGCAGGCGGCAACGAGACGGTAGCTGCCGACGACGAGCGGTTTGTTCCGCCGTTGAGGGGCCAGTTCTACGACATCGTGCCGTTTTGGGTAGACCAGCCCACGCGCCGCAAGGTGTATAGCCTCTCGCTGCCCGACACCTGCAGGCTGCAGTACAAACTGTACCAGTATGACGGCAAATACACGGAGCGGAAGAGTTCCGGCAACGGCCGCCAGTATCTCACGATAGCCCTCGACAACCAGGTGCCGTTCGGCAAGGAGCCCAGCATGCTGGACCTGTATGACGTGGCTCCCAAACTGATGCTCTCGACCACCAAGGACTGGTTTGTCAAGTCGCGGTGGTTCTACAAGGTGCAAGAAGACTACGGCAGTTTCAAGCCCACCCGCGAGGCCAGAGCCAAGGTGGCGCAACTGCTCAAGGGCAAGAAGACAGAGATGGAAAAGATAAGCACGCTCACCCACTGGGTGGCTGACAACATACGCTATCTCGGCATGCCCATGGGCAAAGGCGAGGGCTACACCCTCCACAGCCTCGACATGGACATGACCGACCGAGCTGGCGTGTGCAAGGACATTGCCGGCACGCTGATAGGCATGCTGAGGATAGCCGGATTCAAGGCTTATCCTGCGATGACCATGGCAGGCAGCCGTGTGGAGAGAATCCCTGCCGACCATTTCAACCACTGCGTGTGTGTGGTGAGACTCAAAAACGGAAAGCTGATGCCGCTGGACCCCACGTGGGTGCCCTTCAACCGCGAGTTGTGGAGCAGCGCAGAGCAGCAGCAGAACTACCTGCCGGGAATCCCGCAAGGCAGCGACTTGCTGGAGACCCCCGTTTCGGCACCCGAGAACCATTATATAAGGATAAAGGCAGACAACATCCTTGCGCTTGACGGAACACTCAGTGGCACCTATACCATCG
>CAVGQS010000090.1:0-10207 GCA_963631415.1 Lactococcus garvieae
TTCTCATAGTGCTCAACGACAACAACATGAGCATTGACCGCAGCGTTGGCGGAATGAAGCAATACCTGCTGAAGCTCCAGACAAGCAACCTCTACAACCGTTTCCGCTTCAAAACTGCCAAAAAGTTTTTCGCGTTCGGGCTGATGAGCGAGCGCGGCAAAAACGCCATTCTGCGATTCAACAACTCATTGAAGTCGCTTATCACAAGACAGCAGAATATCTTTGAGGGACTCAACATTAGGTACTTCGGCCCGGCCGACGGTCACAACGTGGTAGAACTTGTGGACACCTTGCGGAGAATAAAAAACATGACGGGACCAAAAATTCTCCATATCCACACTATTAAAGGCAAAGGCTATGAAGCCGCGGAAAAGAACGCTACCCTATGGCACGCTCCTGGCAAGTTTGACATAGAGACCGGAGAGATAATCGCCACCCCGCAAGACATCAACCAACCACCCAAATTCCAGACTGTGTTTGGCGAGACGCTGCTTGAACTGGCAAAGTCCAACAACCGCATAGTAGGGGTCACGCCCGCCATGCCCACAGGTTGTTCTATGGATATAATGATGAAGCAGATGCCCGACAGAGTCTTCGATGTAGGCATTGCCGAAGGGCACGCCGTCACTTTCTCTGCCGGAATGGCAAAAGATGGTCTGATACCCTTCTGCAACATCTACTCGTCGTTTGCGCAGAGAGCATACGACAACATAATTCACGATGTAGCAATTAGCAAGCTCAAGGTTATAATCTGCCTTGACAGGGCTGGCCTAGTAGGAGAAGACGGACCTACGCACCACGGAGCGTTTGACATAGCAGCACTGCGCACAGTGCCAAACCTGACAGTATGTTCCCCAATGGACGAGTCTGAATTACGCAACATGATGTACACAGCGCAGCTTGACAGCAGTTCGGGTCCCTGGATAATCAGGTATCCGCGCGGCAGGGGGGCGCTGACAAACTGGCGTACGCCCATGCACGAGATTACACCCGGCACTGCCCGGCAGATTTGCGACGGCGATGCAGTCTGCGTGTTGTCATACGGGCCTATAGGCGTTGACATCAGCCGCGCAATGTCGTCAATGACAAACGCTGACAGTTCGAAAATATGCCACTACGACATGCGCTTTGTCAAGCCGCTTGACGAAGCCACCCTGTCACTTGTTGCCAACCCTAAATTCAAGAGAATCATCACCATTGAGGACGGCTCGTTGCAAGGCGGGTTTGGTGGAGCCGTGGCAGAATGGTTTGAAGACCACCATGTCAGCACTCCGCTGACAAGGTTAGGGCTGCCCGATAAATTTGTAGAGCATGGTAAGGTGGAGGAACTGAAACACCTTGTAGGACTGGACCTGCAAAGCATTGCAGACACTCTGACAAAAAGCATAAACGATTCATAGCAATGAAAATCATCATAGCAGGAGCAGGAAGAGTCGGTACCCACCTTGCGAAACTCTTTGCAAGGGAGAACCACGACATTGTGGTGCTTGACAATAACATTGATCAACTCGAAGCTCTGACCTTCAACTACGACTTGATGGGCAAGGTCATGGAACCTGTGTCTATAAGGGGTCTGAAAGAGATAGGCATCAGCCACTGCGACCTCTTCATTGGAGTGACACCCGATGAAAATCTCAACATTAACTGCTGCATGATAGCGGCAAGCCTTGGCGCCAAGCAGACTGTCGCCCGCGTTGACAACACGGAATTCTTAGAAAAAGACTTCCTTGAGTACTTCAAAAGCCGCGGCATCAACTCTGTATTCATACCAGAGATGGTGGCTGCCAAAGAGATAGTAGCGTCAGTGAAGCGAAGCTGGGCGCGCATGTGGTGGGAACCCGATGGCGACAACCTCGCTCTTATAGGAGTGAAGATTAGGGAGAACTGCTCCATCACCGGCATTGCGCTCAAGGATTTACCAAACAAAGATCCCGCATACCACATCGTAGCCATTAAAAGAGGGAACGAAACAATCATACCGCACGGCATGGACTTGTTGAAGCCTTACGATCTTGTTTATTTCATGATAGACAAGAAAAGTCAGGGCTACATTCAGCACATCTGCGGCAAGGATAGTTATGAGGAAATCCAAAATGTCATCATCATGGGCGGTGGCACAACTGCCGTGTTCACAGCGCAGTTTATGCCTGACAACGTCAAAGTAAAAATTATCGAGGAGAACATCGACCGATGCCACGAAATCAACCAACAGCTCTCCAAGAGCAACGTAATGGTGATTCATGGTGACGGACGCGACCTCTCGCTCATGCGCGAAGAGAACTTAGCCAGCGCTGATGCCTTCATAGCCCTGACCCCCAACGCAGAAATTAACATCATCAGTTGCCTCACGGCACGCAAAGCGGGAGTAAACAAGACCGTTGCCATTCTCGACAATCTCAATTTCCTACCCATGGCGGAAAGCCTCGATATAGGCACGCTCATCAACAAGCAGGCCATATCGGCGTCCAACATATACCGTATGATACTTAAGGCCGACGTGGCAAACGTAAAAAGTCTCATGGTGGCGAACGCCGACGTGGCGGAGTTTACCGCTGCTCCTGGATCCAAGATAACAAAAAAACTTATCAAGGACTTGCGTTTGCCGCTTACTGCCAACCTCGGAGGCCTTATCCGTAATGGCAAGGGCATACTGATAAACGGTATGACGCAAGTGGAACCCGGAGACAAGGTAGTAGCCGTCTATGTGGACAACGACATAAAGCCGCTGACGTCATTGTTCGGCTGACAATCAACGGATAGCAAAGGACAAGATACTTCTTTCACTCATCACTGCAGAACAATGTCAAAATCACACCTAATAAATCCCAAGATTATTTGCAAAGTCATTGGGCAACTGATTCTGATTGAGAGCCTCATGATGTTAGTGTGCCTATGCGCCGGCTTTTTCTATCATGAGGGCAACCACGTACCTTTCCTAGTTTCTATGGCTGTGACCACCGGGTTGGGATTATCGCTAATCTTTGCAGGCAGAGGAACGTCAGATACTATCAACAGGAGGGAGTCGTACCTCGTCGTCGCATTGTCATGGATAATCTTCTCGTTGTTGGGCACCATGCCGCTGCTTCTCGACGGCCACTGCGACTCTATGAGTTCAGCGTTCTTCGAGTCAATGTCGGGATTTACTACAACTGGTGCCACCATAATGCCAGACGTCGAAGTTCTGCCGCACAGCATATTGTTATGGCGAACTCTGACGCATTGGATTGGCGGTTTGGGAATAGTGTTCTTCACCATGACGCTTCTGCCCTCTGCTGGCGGCGGAGAAGGCAAACTCTTCTTGGCAGAAAGCATAGGACTAAGGCAGGAAAAACTGCACGCTAAATTCAAAACGACAGCAGCTTGGATATGGACTATCTATATCTCTTTGACCATGGCGTGCGCTCTATGCCTGTGGCTTGGCGGAATGGGCGTGTTCGACAGTATCAACCACGCTATGACCACAATCTCCACTGGAGGGTTTTCCACCCACAATGCCGGCATCGCCAGTTTCAACTCGCCGACCATAGAGTACATTATGGCTGCGTTCATGTTTCTTGGTGGCATCAATTTCTACCTGCTTTATACCGTGGGCACAAAACGCACATTGGCACCAATAAGACACAACAGCGAACTGAGATTCTACATCTTGGTACTGGTAGCAGTTTCTCTAATATGCGCCATCTGCCTATATTTCTACAATGGCTACGACATAGAGAAATCCCTGCGCACCGCCTTTTTCGATTGTATAGCCATAAACACCACAGCTGGTTTCACTATTGACAACTACCAAAATTGGTACCATCCGACCATCTTGCTGATTGGTTTCCTTACATTTACGGGAGCGTGCTCAGGGTCTTCTACAGGCGGATTCAAGTGTATTAGGATGCTTGTAATCATGAAGGCCACACACATACAGTTCAAGCGCATACTCCATCCCAACGCGGTTATCCCAGTGCAGATTAACAAAAAGCCGATCAGCCATGATACAGAGCGCAACGTCATGTCTCTGCTGTTCTGGTTCATGTTTATTATGGCGATTGGAGCTGTTGCGCTGATGTGTCTAGGCATAAGCGGCTACGACAGTTGTAGCATGTCGTTCTCATGTTTCTGTAACGCCGGCATAAACTTCGGTCACACATTCGGTCCTGAGCAAGGATTCACCGCATTACCCGACTCGGCCAAGTGGATTTGCTCTTTCCTCATGCTTGCTGGTCGTCTTGAAGTGATTGCCATCCTACTTCCGTTTACCCGTACTTTCTGGAGCAGACAATAGACGGCAGCTTTTCTGATAACTAACTAGCACTAAAATTTGAAAACAAACGGCAGCAACTCTTTCGCAGAATCAAGGATTAATGTTCTTTGCTGTCCTGCCAATATTACCTTGATGGGTGACGCTTGCTTCTGCTCCACCTCTACCAACGCCTGCCTGCACAAACCGCATGGCGACACGAAACCTTCCAGACGGTCGCTACCAGATTTACGCGCTACAATAGCTATAGCAATGACACGAGTGTTAGGAAAGGCAGTTTGGGCATAGTTAAGTGCAGAGCGTTCCGCGCATGTGCCACATGGGTAAGACGCGTTCTCCTGGTTGGCCCCACATACTATTTCGCCGTTGTCAAGTTTTAGGGCCGCACCAACACCAAAGTGTGAATAGGGAGAATATGAGCCCAACAACGCCTGTATAGCCTTGTCAACTAGAACAAGGTCGGCATCTGCCAATTCGTTTGTTGGCTGTTCTGTGTATGTAATCACACATGTCTTTTTCATGACTTCAAAGCCTTTTGTTTTACAAAAATAAGATTTACCTCTGAATAGGACGGAAAAATTACTGCAAAATTGATTAGCGTACTGCGAAAGTAGCCAAATTAGCACATGAATGGAAAAAAAAAGCTTAACTTTGTAATCAGATGAGTCCCATTAGTGAGGTGCCAATTCCGTTGTCTACGAACAACGATAATTAACAAAACAGAAGAAAAAACATAATAGAAAATGAAGACTGTCAACCGACTATTACTTGCCTTAACATTGTCGGCAAGCGCAGCAACCGCTAACGCCGAGTCATTTCTGCTTGAGAACTACCACATGTCAACGACGCAGAAAGCACCTGCAGGCACAGAATGGAACGACCCAACAAACCTCGCACTCAACAAGGAGATGCCCCGGGCATGGTTCTTCTCTTTTCAAGACAAGGACAACGCACGCAAAGTGCTGCCAGAGAACTCCACTTACTGGAAAAGCCTCGACGGAATGTGGAAATTCCACTTCTCGAAAACTCCCGACCAAAGACCTGCGGACTTCTTCAAACAAGGCTACGACACAAGCGCATGGGACGACATCAAGGTGCCTGGGAGTTGGAACATACAGGGCATCAACAAGGTCAACGGCGAGCGAAAGTACGGTTCGCCAATATATGTTAACCAATGGGTAATATTCGGATCTGAAACGAAGCCGGGCGACTGGAAGAAAGGCGTAATGAGAGACCGCCCCACCAACTATACCACGTACGAATACCGCAACGAGGTAGGCAGCTACAAACGTTCGTTTGAAATACCGCAAGACTGGGATGGGCGCGAGGTCTACATAAGCTTTGACGGAGTCGACTCGTTCTTCTACCTATGGATAAATGGTCAGTATGTAGGTTTCAGCAAAAACTCACGCAACGCTGCTCGTTTCAACATAACACGATTTTTGAAAAAGGGCAACAATGAAGTGTCTGTAGAGGTATACAGAAGCAGCGACGGCAGCTTTCTCGAAGCCCAAGACATGTTCAGAATGGCGGGCATTTTCCGCACAGTGGCGCTCTACAGCACTCCGAAAGTGCAGGTGCGTGACATCGTTGCAATACCTGATTTTGACAAAACCTACGACAATGGCCTCCTTAACGTGACCGCTTCCATACGTAATCTTAGCAGCAAAAAAGCCGATGAGTATACCGTGAGATATTCTCTTTACGTCAACAATCTCTATCAAGACGACAACACACTGGTCAGCACCACAGAGAGTGCGCCCTTCACAGTAAACAAAGCGCAGGAGGTGGACTCCAAGACTACAATTTATGTGGTTAAACCAAAAAAGTGGTCAGCAGAAGAGCCAAACAGGTATAGCCTCGTAGCAGAACTGCTGGACAAGAAGAGCAACGTTATTGAGACGGTGTCGACTATCGTGGGCTTCCGCAAAGTTGAAATACGTGAAACTGCCGCCCAAGACGACGAATACGGCAAAGCCGGCAGATATTACTTTATCAACAACAAGAACGTCAAGCTTAAAGGTGTAAACCGCCACGAGACGAACCCCTCGCTCGGCCATGCCATAACCCGCGAGCAGATGGAGCAGGAAATTACACTCTTGAAGCGCGCAAACATAAACCATGTGCGCAACTCACACTATCCCGACGATCCATATTGGTACTATCTGTGCAACAAGTACGGCATTTACCTTGAAGACGAGGCAAATATCGAGAGTCACGAATACTTCTACGGCGAAGCCAGCCTGTCGCACCCCAAAGAGTGGCTGCCGGCGCACGTGGCAAGGGTCGTGGAGATGGTGCACAGCGACATCAACAACCCCTCTATCGTGATTTGGAGCCTTGGCAACGAGGCAGGACCGGGACACAACTTCAAGGCTGCCTGTGATTCACTGAAGACGATCGACACGAGCCGTCCTGTTCAGTACGAGCGCAACAACAGCATCGTCGACATGGGTTCCAACCAATACCCCTCGGTCGGCCAAACGCAGGCCATTGCAAGCGGAGCAAAGGGCTACGTCTATCCGTTCCACATTTCGGAATATGCTCACTCTATGGGCAACGCAGTCGGTAACCTTGCCGACATTTGGGCAGCAGTTGAGAGCAGCAACTTCATCTGCGGTGGCGCCATCTGGGATTGGGTGGACCAGGCCATGTGGAACTATACGCCCAATGGACAAAGGTATCTTGGCTATGGAGGCGATTTCGACGACGTCCCTAATGACGGGCAATTCTGCATGAACGGCATCATGTTTGCAGACCTCGAGCCCAAGCCTCAGTACTATGAAGTAAAGAAGGTGTATCAGAACATTAGCGTCAAAATGAACGACGCAAGAAAGGGCGAGATAGAGATTCACAACAAGAATTTCTTTACAGGCCTGTCGAACTATATATGCGAATGGAGCCTATGGAAAAACGGCAACCAAGTCAACGTGGGAGAAATTGACCTCGAGGGCCTGACTCCGCGCACCACCAAGAAGATTTGTCTGCCTTACGACTATAACGAGCTTGACCCGGCAGGCGACTACTTCGTAAAGGTACAGTTTATTCTGAAACACGCCACGCCATGGGCCGACGCCGGCTATGTGCAGGCAGAAGACCAATTTCAAATTAAGGCTGCACAGAAGCCTGCGCTCTGCGCTGACGACAAGAGCATCGCTCAGCTCAAGACGGTTGAGGATGGCGGTATGTTCAAAATTGCCGGGCAGAATTTCCACGTGGACTTCAATCTGGCTGACGGCTCTATTGACAAGCTCATATACGACGGCACCAATGTCATCACGCCTGGTTGTGGGCCACGTCTCAACGCATATAGGGCATTTGCCAACAACGACAACTGGACATACAACAACTGGTTCAAAAATGGTCTGCACAACCTCAAGCACAAGGTTACAGACTACAAGATGCAAAAAAACGACAACGGTTCTGTCTCGCTGGTGTTTACTGTATATAGCCAAGCGCCCAACGCTGCCCACCACCAAGGCGGTACCGACATGAATAGAAACGGGAAATATGTCAGCCGCATAGTTGAAGATACCAACAAGCCATTTGGCAAGGACGATTTCCATTTCATCACTAAGCAGATATACACCATTCATCTTGACGGCTCCATCGAATTGCAGTCAAACATAACGTCCAACAACAGCAATCTCGTGTTGCCACGCTTGGGCTACCAAATGCAGATACCCGAGAGCTTGAACAAGTTCGAATACTACGGGCGCGGTCCAGTCGGCAACTACAACGACCGCTGCACGGGGTCATTCGTAGAGCGTTTCAGCAGCACTGTAGCACAACAGGTTGAGCATTTCCCCAAACCACAGGAAATGGCCAACCACGAAGACACTCGTTGGTGCTCTCTCACCAATGAGCAAGGTGACGGTGTTATCTTCATCGCCAACAACTGCATGAGTGTCCAGGCTCTACCCTACTCTGCATTGCAGATGACCACCGCCGCACACATGTATGAACTGGAGCCGACAGGACAAACATACTTGAACCTTGACCTCGGTGTTACCGGATTGGGTGGCACAAGTTGTGGACAAGCTCCTCCTTTAGAGTACGATAGAATTATGGCAAAGCCGAGTCTCTTTGGCTTTATCATCAGACCTATCAAGGCTAGCGACAACCGCACTGTGGTATCAAACGTCAAACCCGTTACGATTGCTCCAGTGTTGATAGACCGTGATAATCTCGGCACTCTGAAAATCACATCGTCAGCCCAAGACATGGATATCATCTACACCATTGACGGCAGAACAGAGCAGAAGTACACCGCACCTTTCAGCTTCAAGGAAGGCGGAACGATAACAGCATGGCCAGCTGGAAACAAAGCGGCTGACGTAAGTATGACTTTCGAAAAAATTGCGACCATCCCTGTCAAGGTAATGTTCTGCAGCAGTGAGGAGAACAAGGCAGAGGACACGCCCGCCGCAAACCTAACCGACGGCAACCTCGGAACAATCTGGCACACCATGTATTCCGTCACAATGGCCAACTTCCCCCACTGGGTGGACTTCGACTGCTACGAAACGAAGTCGCTGACCGGTTTTGCCTACACGCCGCGTCAAGACAGTCCCAACGGCAACATTCGCGACTACGAAATCTATGTCAGCCAGGACGGCAAGAACTGGGGCGAGCCAATATGTCGAGGCAGTTTCAAGAACGACAGGACCAAGAAAAAGGTTCAGTTCAATGCTCCCGTAAAAGCTCGCTACCTGCGCTTCAAGGCACTGTCAAGCCAAGACGGCCAGGACTATGCTTCTGGATCTGAATTCAGCATAATGGCAGAATAGCAAAGGAAGAGCTTTCCCAATTAGTGACAATCCTCAAACCAAGACTATACGTATGAAATCAACTAAGATTGCTATATACACAATGGTGACAGTTCTAGCCGTGCTGGGATGCAAAAATAACCATTACCAAACAGGTCAAACATCGAAAAACCAAGTTGAAGGTGACAGCATTGCTGTAACCGACTCCATTGAGCCTTCCAAAAAAGACGTGTCAAGCGAGAGCTTATTATTTTGGGCTTCTGACACGGCCGTTGCCACCAACCCTAGATTGATGGTTTTGTTAGATACGTTATATCAGCACGTACGGAAAGACGACTTCCCTGCAGAGGCGAAAAAAGAGGAGAAATGGATGACGGAATACCGTTCAAAACTTTGTCTCTATTATGATTCAGTTTCATTAGGCAGAAGAAATCTATCTAATTTCACAAAGGCCGAACGTGTTCTGAAAGAAGGTGCCAAACTGTTGACGCTCGGAAGCCAAGAGAGTACAATGGAAATGATCGTATATAACGATGCATTAGCAACTTTTGAGCAATATAAGGCGTACTCTCACCTTACACAGATAGCAAACAAATTTAGAAATCAGGAAACCAAAGAACTTGTATACGAAGAATGGACCTTGTCTGAAAAAATGCGGAAACAGACAACTAAGGTAGTTGTCAAACTGGTTGGATTGAGCTATTGGGGCGGAAGCATCTCTGGTGTTGTGTGTACAGAAGCCGTATCCAAAATCTTGAATGCAAGAAACGGAATGTATCAAATCATACAAGGAAAGAAAAAAACGAGAGGCAAAGATGTTTCTCTCAACAAATTCGAAGATACTTTGGTCGATTATTGCAACAAGTCTTTGGTAGAGATGGCAAAATACAGCGAATATTACCCCGGAACTGGATTCCACATCGAACTTCAAAATACAAAAAGCGAGATCAAAAAACTGCGTCCAATAATAAGCAAATGGATTAAAGTTATAGGCAAGTTGACAAGCGATGGAGCGTATACCAGTATATACAAACGAAGCAACATCAAGCATGCTTGTTCTTATATGCTGACAAAGTGGATAGATTGCATTAAACAATCCATGTAATCGTGGCCTCGTCAATTGGACGATATAATTAGGGTCTGCTAATTAACCCAAATCTACTGAAATACAGTAAATTAACTTGCAAAA
>CAVGQS010000091.1:0-10174 GCA_963631415.1 Lactococcus garvieae
AAATTTTTTAAGTCCGCACAAAATTTTTTTAAGTCCTACTTTATAACTTTGAAGACAATTCGACACGGGGAATTTGGGGACTTGTCGCACAAACCACCATAAATACAACAGGCGGGGTTGCATTGTGTCATCGTTGTGGTTTTGTGTATTGATAAGCCAACCGCTCACTGCCGTTCCAGCAGAGGATGATGCCACAATATACGAAACCTTCCTTGCGGATGGCGCTTTGCATCACCTGGTTGTCGCGATGGGTGTCTATGCGGATGGAGTCATAGTTCTGCAAGGCAAATGCCATTGCCTGGTGCAGGATGCCTTTCACTTGGCCGCTGGAGGCTATGCGGTGAATGGCAGCATAGGGGTTGTCATTCTGCCATGCACCTTCAGAGATTACATCATAAGTGGGGTCATTGCCGCCTCTCAGCACAAAGGTGGCGACAACCGCATTGCCCCTCTGCACGACATAGCTGTCACCACTTGAAATGTCTTGTTGCAGCAGATTCTCGCTGGGATATCCAGCAGCCCACTGATTGGGATTGCCAGTCTCCGCCATGAACTTGCGGGCTATGGCGAAGATGCCCAAAAGAGCAGGAATATCCTCGGCTGCGGATTTCCGGATAATCATGTCATCGTTCGTGAGGGCAATGCTGTCGCCTTCGTGCTGGATGCACCAGAACGGGATGCCTTTCTCCTGGCAGAACGGCAGCATGCGCCATGCCGATTCGAAACCGCTCATGGTGAAGTGCATGGGGGCAAGCACGCCTACCTTGAAGCGGTCAATAAATTGGCGAGCTCCGAGTGTGTAGCCATTGCCGATGCGACCGTCCACTGGGAACATCACGAGGTCGAAGGAATCTGCAATCTTCCGAATATCCTTCAACTCTCCCAAATAGCGTTTCTCCTCGGCTACGGGGTTGAAATACTCACCAAACTCCTCGCTGTAGATTTCTTTGTCGGGAGTAGGACCTTCGAGAAAGCGGGCATACCAGTTGCAGAGGTCTCCGGCATGGAAAATTCGCTTACCGTCAATCTCCACAATCCAGCTCACACCGCTGTCGTTGCTGCCAGTAGCCTTCACATTGATGCGCTCGTCTTCCCAAGTGCCGCCTTTTGCCAGCCACACGTCCGCTTCCTCCCTCTTCGCCCTGCGGCGTTTCAAAATGTCTTTTGAGAGGATATATGTACAGTTAGAGACGACGTCCTTCCATGTAAATATCTCGCGAGTGAAGTGGTCTTCATGAAAATGACTTGCAAAGACATAGACAGGCTTGTCCTTGGTGCGATTGAGGCACTGGCGCACAACACCAGCCGGGTCCATCCAATAGTCGAAGACCAAAATGCAACCGTCTGTCTCTAACAGGAAACCGCTATGAAAGATATATGTCAGACTAATCATCTCGCTTCTACGCTATACCCATCAGTTCAATTTCGAAAATCAGGGTAGAACCACCGGGGATATCAGGTTGCGAAAACTTGCCGTAGCCCATCTCGGCAGGAATATAGACTTCCCACTTGTCGCCCACACACATCTGCTGCATGGCAATAATCCAGCCCTCGATGAGGTCGCACAAGCGAATGGCGAGCGGCACCCCACCCCGACTGCTGTCGAACTGATTGCCGTCGATAGTGCGCCCTGTATAGTGCGCTGTCACGATGCTGCGCAGCGAAGGGTGAACACCATCACCCTTTCCCTCGGACAACACCTTATACAATATACCCTTGGGGAGAGCCTTCACTCCTTCTTCTTTGGCTTTCGCCCTGAGCCAATCCTTGTTGGCTTGTATATATTCTCGTTTGTTCATTTTACAGACACAAAAAAAGGCAGTTAGGAAACGATTAATGCTAGTTTCCATAACTGCCTTTAGATTTAATTTATTTTACGCCACATTGCCATAGATAAGACTGCAGCACTGGCTGTTTGTTATGTTTCTCAAAGCAAGTCTACCGAGCGCTTTATGAAGTCGGTCAAGTCCTTTCCCTTGAGCAGCCCGTTCTGGAGCATTGCGAGGTCTATGAGGTGGCGCACCTTGGACTCAGACTTGGCAAAGTCGGCAACAATATCCTTTTTCTTGGTTTCTTCTGCCTGGATGTCGCTATTGCACTTGTCAAGTTCCTTCTTCATCTCGTCGGTGAACTCGCCCTCCTTGGCCTTAGACTGTTCGTCGCGAAGCACAGACTGGCGTGCTTTCAGTCCCTTGAGTTCGGCGTTGACGGGTTTCAGTTTGTCGGCCACGTTTTCCTTCAGCTCTGAGTTGATCTTGGCCACTACGGGGTGGTCGCAGTTGAGGATGAAGCTGTACATGTCGGGCATTTCGCCATAGAACGCCATGCCTGCCTGCAGACGGCTCATCTCCTTCATACGCCGCATATATTCGCTTTGGGTAATGATCACAGGTTGAGACTCTGCGCCCATAGACTGGACCTCTACGTTGAACTCACTCTTTTCGACAGCTGGAATCTGGCTCTCGAAGCAAGTCGACAGATTCTCGGCTTCGTCGGCGTCAACAGCTGTCTCAACATCGTCCTTGCGTATGAGCCGGCTGACGATATCGCCGTCAACACGGCTGAAGCGGGTCTTCTCCAGTTTCTGCTCAAGCATGCCCACAAGCGGGGTGTCGAGCTGGTTGTCCATGACTAACACGCTGTAGCCCTTAGCCTTCGCATCTTCTACATAGTTGTACTGTTTCTGCAAGTCGCTCGCATAGAGATATACCAGCGTGCCGTCCTTGTCAGTTTGGTTGTCCTTGATGAGTTCTTTGTATTCGTCGAGCGTGAAGTACTTGCCCTCAGAATCCTTGAGCAGGGTGAACTTGCTCGCCTTGTCGTAGAAGTCAGGCTCGCTGAGCAGCCCGTAGTTGATGAAGAGCTTCAAGTCGTCCCACTTTTCCTCGTAGGTCTTGCGGTCCTCCTTGAAGATTGACTCAAGGCGGTCACTCACCTTCTTGGTGATATACTTGGATATCTTCTTCACATTGGCATCGCTCTGCAGATAGGAGCGGCTCACGTTGAGCGGAATGTCGGGAGAGTCGATGACACCGTGGAGAAGCGTGAGGAAGTCCGGCACAATGTTTTCTACAGAGTCTGTCACAAAGACTTGATTGCAATAGAGCTGTATCTTGTTCCTGCGCAGGTCAAGTTCGTTCTTGATTTTAGGAAAGAAGAGCACTCCAGTAAGGTTGAACGGATAGTCCACATTGAGGTGAATCCAGAATAGCGGTTCCTCATAGCCGGGATAGAGGTCGCGGTAGAACTTGAGGTAGTCCTCGTCCTTCAGTTCAGAAGGTTTCTGCTTCCATATAGGAGCACAGTCGTTGATGATATTGTCTTCGGCGGTTTCCTGCTCCTTGCCGTCCTTCCACTCGGTCTTCTTGCCAAAGGCAATCTTCACGGGCAGGAAATGGCAGTATTTGCGCAGGAGTTCCTGAATCTTGTTCTTCTCGAGAAACTCCTTGCAGTCGTCGTCAATGTGCATCACGATGTCGGTGCCGCGGTCTTCTTTCTTCGCCTCTTCAAGAGTAAATTCGGGCGTGCCGGTGCAACTCCACTTCACTGCCTTGCTGTCCTCTTTGTAACTGCGAGTAATGATGTCAACCTGTTTGCTGACCATAAAGGCTGAATAGAAACCCAGTCCGAAATGACCGATAATAGCGTTGGCGGAGTCCTTGAATTTCTCCAAAAAATCCGTGGCGCCAGAGAAAGCTATCTGGTTGATGTAGCGGTCTATCTCCTCCTCGGTCATACCGATGCCTCGGTCGCTGACAGTCAGTGTGCCAGCCTCCTTGTCAATCTTGACCCTTACGGTCAGGTCACCCATGTCGCCGCTGAACTTGCCCGTTTCATTGAGTGTCTTCAGTTTCTGCGTTGCGTCGACGGCGTTTGAGACTATCTCGCGAAGAAAAATCTCGTGGTCACTATACAAGAACTTCTTGATTACGGGGAAGATGTTGTCTGTCGTTACCCCTATGTTTCCTTTCTGCTTCTGCATAACAAGTTTTGAATTAAGTTTAACTAAGCTTTATTTATGCAAGCAGTGTGCCACAGTCAACAAAAACGCACGTTTTTTCAGAGCACGCTAACGCAGGAAAAAGATGCGACGAGCGCTACGAAGCTTGCGCTGACTACAATTTTTCATTCAAAAAGCAACAAAGGTGACAAACAGATTTGCGACATGAATAGACTAATCATGTGCCAGTTCGCAATGGCAGTTTTGAAACTAAAACTCAAGGGCAAAAATTATCTGCCGTGCCCTCATTTTTTGGCTGAAAAAAACTAACTTTGCAATTTGCAAACTCAAGCAGGAATGAAACTCTTCAGAAAAAGCACAGGCACTAGCCAACCCGACATCGAGAACAGCGGAAGCACTGCCGTTGCCGACCACATTGGCGAAAGCAAGGAAGGAAACATGGTGCTGCACGTAGAGGGGTTGGTGAAGAAATACGGCAAGCGTACGGTGGTGAACAATGTAAGCTTCAACGTGAGACAAGGAGAAATCGTCGGACTGCTTGGTCCCAACGGAGCTGGCAAGACCACTTCCTTCTATATGACAACAGGACTGATAGTGCCCAACGGCGGCAAGATATTCCTTGACGACACAGATATCACCAGCTATCCCGTCTACAAGCGCGCTCGCTGCGGCATAGGCTATCTGGCGCAGGAGGCTTCGGTGTTCCGCAAGATGACCGTAGAGGACAACATCATGTCAGTGCTCCAGATGACGGGAAAGTCCAAAGCCTACCAGAAGGAAAAGCTCGAGAGCCTGATAAGCGAGTTCAGCCTTGAGAAAGTAAGGAAGAATATGGGAGACCGACTGTCGGGCGGCGAGCGTAGGCGCACGGAAATAGCGCGGTGTCTGGCCATCGACCCCAAGTTTATAATGCTCGATGAACCTTTTGCCGGAGTTGACCCGATAGCAGTGGAAGAAATCCAGAGAGTGGTTTACAAGCTCAAGGATCGCAACATCGGCATTCTCATCACTGACCACAACGTCGACGAGACTCTAGCCATCACGGACCGCGCCTACCTCCTCTTTGAAGGGCGCATACTATTCCACGGACTGCCAGAAGAACTCGCAGAGAACCCGACAGTCAAGGAGAAGTACTTGACTAAGAATTTCGTTCTCAAGAAGAAAGTGTTTGAATAAGCGCCATTGCCGACACTGGCACACCATCAGAGCCGCCTAAACGGCCACGCGCACAAAACCAATCTAATCCCCACAGCCACACAACTATATGACAAACAAGAAAAGCAAACCATCAGGCAAGAACTCAGCCGCAAAGAAGACACAACGCAGCAAGCAGACTAAAGGCAAGCAAAAGGACAATGCCTTTTTTGCAGACATGTCATCGTGGTTCAAGTCCTCAGGCAAGTGGGAAACCGCCCGTTTTATTCTCGGACTGCTGTCGATATGCCTCGGATTGTTCCTGACCATATCGTTCGTATCGTTCATCTTTACGGGCAACGAGGACGCCGTGAACATAGACAGCCTCAAGAATGGTTCCGGCAACTTGGTCACCGTGCACAACAACGGAGGTGTGTTCGGGCTGAAAGCCGCCAACTACTTCATTCAAGAGAGTTTCGGATTTACCGCAATCTTCATTCCCGTTTTCTTGTTTCTGGTCGCCATGAAACTGATGAAGACCCATGCCGTAAGGATAATACAGCAATTCATCAACTTGGCGTTTCTGATGATATGGGGGTCAGTGCTGCTGGCATCGCTGTTTCCCGATGGTTTGTCGTTCTACAACCCCGGCGGACAACACGGCATCAACATCAGCAACTACCTGAGGAGCACCATCGGGTCGGTCGGGCTGTGCCTTGTGCTGGCAATAACAATGTTGCTGTTCTGCATCTACATCACGAGCAAGACCATTGAGGTATTACGCAAACTGGCACGCGTGAAGACTCCCACAGCAGACGGCGAGGAAGAACTCGACGACGACCAACACACCGAAGACAGCGACAACGCCGACGACACCATTCCAGCACAAGAGGACGAAACCGAGTCGGAGACTGGCGTCACGCCCCACCCTGCTGACTATGAGCAGGAAGAAAAGCCTACCGTCATTGACTTGGGCACGACCGACTATACCAAAGAGAACGCCCCCGTCACCCCTGCAGACGAAACAGAAGATGAACCTGCCCCCGACGGCATGCAGCTGCAGATAGAAACGACCACAGAGGAGGAAAAGGGCGATGACGACTTTGAGCGCGGCAGCCTCGACACCCCATACGACCCCAAGCTGGACTTCGAATACTACAAATATCCGCCCACCAGCTTGCTGAAGCAATATCCCGACCAGGACTCCGCAATCGACATGCAAGAGCAGCAAGCCAACAAAGACCGCATTATAACCGTCCTGCGGAATTTCGGCGTTGAGATATCGAGTATCAAGGCCACTGTAGGTCCTACCATAACACTATATGAAATAACGCCCGCACGCGGAGTGAGGATAGCGCGCATCAAAAACCTCGAGGACGACATCGCCCTCAGCCTCAGCGCCATCGGCATTCGTATCATTGCTCCGATACCCGGCAAAGGCACAATCGGTATCGAGGTGCCTAACGCCAAGCCAAAGATTGTATCAATGGAGAGCGTCATCAACAGCCGCAAGTTCCAGGAGTGCAATTACGAACTACCCATCGCGCTGGGACGCACCATAACCAACGAGATATACATCCAAGACCTCGCCAAAATGCCGCACCTACTTGTTGCCGGAGCTACCGGACAGGGCAAATCGGTAGGCCTGAACGCCATCATCAGTTCGCTGCTCTACAAAAAGCACCCCACAGAGTTGAAGTTGGTGCTTGTTGACCCCAAGAAAGTGGAGTTCAGCATCTATAGGCCTCTAGAGAACAACTTTATGGCAGAAATAGCAGAATCTGCCGGAGATCCCGTCATAACCGACACCGACAGAGTAAAACACACCCTCAAGAGTTTATGTAAGGAAATGGACGACAGGTATCTGCTTCTGCAAAGCGCCTGCTGCCGCACCATCAAGGAATACAATGAGAAGTTTAAGGCGCGCAAGCTGAACCCAAAGAATGGCCACCACTTCCTAC
The DNA here is from genome assembly GCA_963631415.1 of Lactococcus garvieae. GTDB lineage: Bacteria > Bacteroidota > Bacteroidia > Bacteroidales > Bacteroidaceae > UBA6382. Next base: position 7,057 of record CAVGQS010000091.1, read on the forward strand.
CTTACATAGTGGTAATCATAGACGAGTTCGGCGACCTCATCATGGTAGCCGGCAAGGAGATAGAATACCCCATCACCCGCATTGCCCAGTTGGCGAGAGCCGTGGGCATACACATGGTGATTGCCACCCAGAGGCCTACCACCAACATCATCACGGGAAACATAAAAGCCAACTTCCCTGCCCGCATGGCATTCAGGGTGATGGCAAACATCGACTCGCGCACCATCCTAGACCAAATGGGAGCAAACCAGCTGATAGGACGCGGCGATATGCTGTTCCTCGCCTCAGGCAAGCAGCCCGAACGTGTGCAGTGCGCGTTCATCGACACGCCTGAGGTAGAAGCGCTCAACTCATTCATAAGCAAACAAGCCAGTCCTCTGAGCGCATACGAGCTCCCGGAAATTGATATGAACGACGATTTCGATTCTGCAGGCGGAGGAGACTCTAGCGGTTCCGTAGAAAGATATGACTCCATGTTTGTTGACGTGGCGCGCTATGTGGTCAACGGGCAACAAGGTTCCACGTCTGCCATACAGAGGACTTTCTCTATAGGCTACAACAGGGCGGGACGACTCATGGACCAACTCGAAAAAGCCAAAATCGTTGGACCATCACGAGGCTCCAAACCGCGCGACGTGCTGATCATGGACGAAAGTGACCTCAATGCAAAACTAGAAGCCATGCACCTGCTGTAAACCGCCAGGGGCGGCATCGGCAGGCTGCGGCAACCGTCATATTAGGCCTTAATCCAAACACATTCAAAAAGGAAAGACAAAAAAACAATAGTAATGAGAAGAAAAGCGTTATTCTTTCTACTAGCAGCATTGTCAAGCATATTTGCCACTGCCCAAAGCAGCAAGGCAAAGGCAGTGCTCGACAAGACAGCGGCGACAATACGCAGCGCAGGCGACATAAAGGCAGAATTCTCCGCTGCTTCGTCTGCCGGGAGCATGAACGGCACCCTTTATATTCACAAGTCAATGCTACATCTACAGTCAAGCAACGTCAAGTGCTGGTACGACGGAAAGACGCTGTGGACCTACCGAAAAAACACCAACGAGGTGAACATCACGATACCGACACAGGCAGAGAAGCAGAGCCTCAACCCCTATTTCTTCATCAACATATATAAGAAGGGGTATACGTACACAATGAAAGACGCCAACGTCAGGGGCAAAGCCTGCTACGAGGTAACGCTGAACGCAAATGCAAAGAGCAACAAACTAGAAAAGATGGTTGTCTACATTGACAAAAAAACGAACTATCCTCTCAAGGTTTGCCTGCAGCGCAAGGGCAAAAGCACTAACATCGACATACTTCAGTGCCGTACCAAACAGAAATTCAACGAAGCCACCTTCAAGTTCAAAGCGAACGATTACCCCGGAGTGGAAGTGATTGACTTGAGATAGCGTCTCACTCTGCACCCCTACCCCACACAACCCAAAAGAGAGAATGAAAAACAATATCGTAATTATAGGAGCCGGTCCTGCAGGATACTCGGCAGCAATATACCTTGGCAGGAGCGGATATGCTCCTGTGGTGTTTGAAGGGCTGCAGCCCGGCGGACAGCTGACTACCACTACAACAGTGGAAAATTTCCCCGGCTTTCCTGATGGGATTGACGCCAACGAGCTAATGGACAACATGCGCCAGCAAGCGCAGAACTACGGGGCCGTCATCAGACCTGAATCCGTAATCAGCGTGGACTTCGGAAAAACGCCCTACACACTGGCCCTTGACAACAGTGAATGCGTTTCTGCCACAGCTGTAATCATTGCAACGGGAGCTGCCGCCAAATACCTCGGACTGGCTGACGAAGCAAAATACAAAGGCAAGGGAGTCAGCGCATGCGCCACATGCGACGGATTCTTTTTCCGCAAAAAGACCGTTGCCGTTGTTGGCGGCGGCGATACAGCTTGCGAAGAGGCCGTGTATCTGTCGCACCTCGCAAAAAAAGTATATCTCATTGTGCGCAAGCCATATTTGAGGGCGTCGCAAATTATGCAGCAGAGAGTGGAGGACGCTCCCAATATCGAGATACTGTTCAACACCAACACTAGAGGCCTCTCTGGCACCGACAAGCTTGAAAGCGCCACCGTTACAAGCCACATTGGCGAACCGGACGAAAAGACATACGACATAAGCATCGACGGACTGTTTCTCGCCATCGGCCACAAGCCAAACAGCGACATATTCAAACCATGGATAGACACAGACCCGACTGGGTATATCATAACACAAAGCCCCTCGACAAAAACCAATGTGCCAGGCGTTTTTGCAGCCGGCGATGTGGCCGACCCCATCTACCAGCAGGCTGTCAACGCTGCCGCATCAGGATGCCGGGCTGCCATTGACACCGAGAAATATCTCAACCAAATCAAAAGCACGCAGAAACACTGACACCACTAAGCAAAAATGTCGATCCAGGCTCCTTGCGGCATTTTTCGCTTGAAATATGCAAAAAAAACAACAGCTCAATCAGTTGCCAATCAAAATATTTTCGCTAATTTTGCAGTCGTTTTAGTCCGTGGAGGCTCATCAAAGAGATTTCATGAAGAGATTCGCCTTGCGGAAGCGTTTAAAATACTTATATATAATGTACGCTATTGTTCAAATCAAAGGCCAGCAGTTTAAGGTAGAAGCAGGCAAGAAGCTCTTCGTATACCACATTGCCGGTTCTGAAGCAGGACAGGAAGTAGAGATTGAAGACGTGCTTCTTGTTGACAAAGAGGGCGCAGTTACCGTAGGAACTCCTACCGTAGAGGGCGCCAAGGTAATTGCCGAGGTAAAGACTCCGCTCGTAAAGGGCGACAAGGTGATTGTGTTCCACAAAAAGCGCCGCAAGGGCTATCGCACAAAGAACGGACACCGTCAGCAGTTCTCGGAAATAACAATCAAGGAAATTATTGCTTAATCATTTAACTATAGAAAATTATGGCACACAAAAAAGGTGTAGGTAGTTCTAAGAACGGACGTGAGTCCCATAGCAAGAGATTAGGCGTGAAGATTTGTGGTGGTCAGGCTTGCATAGCAGGCAACATCATTGTACGCCAACGTGGTACTGTACACCATCCCGGCAAAAACGTCGGCATGGGTAGCGACCACACACTATATGCAT
>CAVGQS010000092.1:0-10016 GCA_963631415.1 Lactococcus garvieae
AAAAATCTCGCCGCGAAACGCTGCAAGGTTTCGGGCGAAACGCTGCAACGTTTCGCGGCGAAACGTTGCAGCGTTTCCGCGGAAATTTTTTCGTTAAGTCCGCACGAAATTTTTTTAAGTCCGCACGAAAAAATTTTAAGTCCTTGTTTATAGAAACGAAGTGCGTGGAGGCGCATCGCGAGACCTTTGGTTGTTCTCCAAAAACAGGGTTGAGATGCCCGATTTTTAAAAATATTACACTTGTATGCTTGGTCTTTCACGTTTTTTTGCTACATTTGCCAAGTCCGAGTGCCATTGCCTTGATTTGCACCACTGAGGCTGATGGGACTCTGACGTGTCAAGTCTCTGGGCAACTTGCTGTTTTTTCAGAGTGCTGCGAAACATTTACTAAAACAAAAGGTGGTGCGGATTTAGAGAATATGAAGCATCTTATTGTTACACTAATGATTGCGGTGCTGTCGGTCTGCGGAGCAAGGGCAGAACGAGTGTGGGTGCAGGTCGCCTCTGTTGAGGATTTGGCCGCAGCGACTCAGTTCAAGATTTATCCTTGTGAGAAAGTGGAGGACGGAACCCTTATGTGCAGTAATGCCGCCACGTCGTATGGCCTGACAAAGTCGCCTGACGGTTCGTCGGAAGGCGCGCTGTGGACACTGGAAAAGGCTGAAGGCAGCGACGGCTATTACATCAAGAACGAACTCGGCTATTACTGGCCACAGGGCAAGAGAAGCAGCACTGCCACGCTCACTTGTACTAATAATAAGGACAACGCGCAGATTGTGATTGTCAGCTACTACGATGGCAAGGGCTTTACTTTCCGCAACGAGTCGACTAGCTATGTGCTCAACAACCTGCACGCCGTAAATAGCCAGTACAATTGGTGGACGTGGTTCGATGACCAAGGCAATTATAGTGACAGGAACAATTTCTTTGTGGCTTATGCCGAGCAAGAATACGCCCTGCCCGCCTCGGCAAGTGCCGTCAACCTTAATCTGGGCAATATTATGCTGTGGGCCAACATGAATGTTGGGGCGAGCGAAACGACAGACCTCGGCACTGCAGCCTCGGCATCGAACGCTATGAAGTCTGCTCAGGAATGGGGACGCTCGTGGACCATCCCTACGGCTGACCAGCTGAAGAGCCTCTGCTCGAACGCATGCTGGGTGTGGACCACGGACTACAATCCCAATGGAACAAGTACCTACACCAGCGGCTTCGTGGCCTTCACTCCGAATGTAGAGGGAGACAAGGGCAAGGTGCTCTCTTCGATGAAGAGCGGCAGCTATACCTATAGTGTCAACTCCGACACGCATATATTCCTGCCTGTCAGCGGTGCTGCAGGCACTGCCACATACGCAGGCGATGGCGCTTACCTCCAGCTTGCCGGCGGCAGCAGTCCCTCGGTTAGCGTCACATCGACTGCGGCCTCCACGATGTATGTCCGCCCGATAGTAGACGTGAGCAAGATGGGCGTTGGCAGCAAGGTGGCCCGAAAGTTTGACGCCAACACACGCACTCTGTTTACCGGCTGGGTGTATGAGGTGGATGGAAACTTTGAAATAAACGGCGCAAATGCCAGCGAGGCCCCTCTTACCGTTAAGGGCGAGGGCGTCGTGGTGCTCGACTTCAAGAACGGAAGCCGTCTTACGGCGAATGCCCTGGCTGCATCGCGCCAGCCGGGTATCTATATGACCAGCCAGAACCAGTACCTCGTCCTGACAGGTACTGGCGAACTGATAGCCAATGGCGGTAATGGAGAGAAACATTGCCAAAAGGGCGCCTGTGGTGAAAAGGCCACGGAAGAAAATCCAGGCAAAGGCGGCAATGGCGGTCAGGGCGGTGACGGCTGCGCTCCCGGCATCGGCGGACTGGCTGGCGTAGGCGGCCAAGGCGGCGCTGGCGGCGATGACATCTGGACCCACGTTGCCAGCAATGGCACCGACGGTACCGACGGCACCAGCTCCGGCCATGTGATTATAATGGACAATGTGAAAGTGACGACCGAGAGCGGCGCCACAGACCTGCAGGCTCCCGTCTATCAGGCTACGGCAGGCCTGGACCGCTATGTGTATCATGGCGGAGCTCTGACATGCCACTTTGACCAAGGCGGCGGTGGCGGCGGCAACGGCGGCATTGGCGGCACTCCGACCTACTCGCTTTGCGGCGGCGCCGGCGGCGGCGGCGGTGGCGGCGGCGGTGGTATCCGCGGCTGGAGAACTTGGGACGGAGCACATAAGACCGTTGTAGACAACGCAAATTCAAAGCGCGGCATACAGGAAAGTGAGAATGTATACCACACAAGAAGCGACAGGGCCGGTAAAAACGGTTGCGGCGGTGGAGCAGGCGGAAGCCATGTTCAGGCTACAACTCCCCAAAACGGCAAAGCCAGACGCATCTGCTATATTGACCGTGATAACAACAAAAGTACGGCCAGTGGCGACTACGACAATGGCGGTCAGTTTGACTGGACCGGTACCGACGGCGGCAAGAAAGGCAATAACGGAGCAAACGGCAAGGTATACATCCTGTCTTCGCTGGCAAGCCTCGGAAGTACTACTACCTGCCAGCAGGAGTCGTGGGAAGAGAGCGACTTCCGCAACAAGCTGACAGTTGCCATGCGGGGCAACTCCGCCAGCGAGCGCAGCGACATGCTGGGCTACCTCATACACTCCATCAGTGTGAACAAGGAGACGACCAACGGCAAGAACGTGACCTTCAAGGCTTACGGCAAGGAATATACCAACACGTTTGAATGCTTCAACGGTATGGCCGTTCCAGAAACATTCAGCGCCAGTGTGCCTGAAGACAACAGCGACAATTTTGACGGCTACTACATCAAGTGGCGCGATGTGTCGTTCAAGGCATTCGACGCCAACGGTTCTGTCACCAGCGACTTCTGGAAATATCTGTCGAAGGTGGTGAACGGCAAGAGGTGTTTCGACTTCTACGACAACCTCACTTTGTCGGCCCGCTACACTGACCAGACTTCACTGACCGTTTGCCACTGCGTGCTTCCGGCAAATGTGAAGGATTATAGCGACGCCAGCTTCAAGGACTACATCGCCTATTGCGAAACAAACATACGCACGGTGGCAAGCGGCGGCTCTGCCAGCTTTGACATCTCGCCCTTCCAGACATTGGGCGGCAGCTCGATCACTACAGTAGACGGGCTGGTTCTGCTGGAGTCGATGTACCGCCTGTCGAGCAACTCCCCGATTAGCGCCGCCACAACCCGCGTGGTGGAAGCTTTGAAGAACGACACAGCCTACATCTACTACTTGCCTCGCGAGAGCAAATACACTCTCAACTCAAGCAAGCTGAGCGCCTATGGCGCATCGTTTGCCGGCACTCCTGGCGTTGACTATACGGCAGACAATGCCGACATAGGAATGGGCGACGCAATCAAGTTGCCGCGCGTCGAATTCAAGACGGCGGGCACTGACGGCATACATTATATACATAGCGGCTGGCTCACCAGCAGAGGCGACACCGTCCAGGCTGACGTGCGCATCACCTACATGCCGCTGGGAGAATTCTCTGTAGAGCCGCTGTTCACGGAGAGCGCTCTGGTGATACTCACTGCTCTCGACGGCGATGAGTTTGGCAGAGACGACAACAAGCAGACCGTGAACACTGCCACCTCATCACTGCTGCTCTACAACGAGGGAGCCGCCACCAAGGAGACCTCAATGCTCATTATGGGCAGCGAGAATATAGATAAGGTATATGTCTACGTCAAGCATCCTGCCGGAACCAAGGTGAAGAAGGTGGTTGCGCAGATGAGCAACACGGTGAGCGGTGAGCCTCTCAGAACAATCGAGGTGGTGAACGCTGAAAAAGCTGACACGGCAGGAGAGTGCTACTTCAACATACCCGACGATTGGACAAAGGGCTATGACGAAGAGGTTCCCGTGATCTACGTTACGGCAACCATCGGAAAGAAAGCCGGCACAATCATCGTTAACGACAAGGCCCAGTCTCCGCAGTTCGCAAAGGCTTCGGCTGTTAATGCCAGCGTGCCTGCCAACACAGTGGTGACGGCTGTGACTGTCGACAACAAGAATTTCTATACAGACGACGAATACTTCAAGGACCTCCTGCCCAAGTATGACGTGGAACTTGCAGGTTCGCTTGACGAATTTGAGTTCTATGCTGGCGATATCGTCTATATCTACAACAAGGTTCTGAACAGCGACAATCAGTCGAGTGTGAAAATCACGCTCACTCCTGTAGAAGGCTCCGGCATTTCCGAACTGGAACTGTGGGCCAGCCAGTACAAGACGACTGAGATTTTCAATGGCAAAGATACTCAGGACACCATCACCTACAACGCCTTCTATGCTCTTGACGCTGAAGACGTGCTGCTTGACGCAAAGCTCGAGACGGCTGCAGCAGACCTGACGGTGGAGAACTATCAGCCTAACGTTAAGATTGAGAAGGTGTATGCCGACGACTATGACATCACTGCCAAGGTGAAGAAGCTCAACACCGTAGCTACATACGACGACATGCAGGGCACAGCCTACACGATTCCTGGCTATGACGAGCAGATTGTGTCGATCCGCGTTGAGGGAGACTCGCTCCCGGAAACGAGCGTGATGACTGTAAGCTATACATACGAAGACGAAGAATACACCGATACCCTCTCATACCTGAATGGTAATGACCTGATATACTACGACCAGGAGACTGGCGAGGAAATTTCGCTTGGCAACCAGATTGCCGGCTATTGGCTCATACTGTCAAAGGATGTGCCGATGACAGTGCGCATAGTTTCCAGCGAGCCTACCGCTGTTGAGAACATAGCAGCCGAGGGCAGCCAGCAGGGCAAAGACGCCGACGCGCCTCGCTATGACATCGGCGGACGCAGGGTGTCCAGCAACTACAAGGGCGTAGTGATTATGCACGGAAAGAAAATAATAATTAAATAAGATTTGCTTATGAAAAGACATATCGCAAATTTAATCGCCATGGTGGTGCTTTTCTTGGCACTGCCTGCAATGAATGCAAAGGCGAGCAACGAGACATTTGAAGACGAGTATAACTTCATAGCCTACACACTGGGCGACGGAGTTATCCACTTCAAGGTGCTTGCATGGTCGGAAGGTGGCTACAACCACTGGGCCATCAACCGTTCGAATAACCTCACGACCAGTTGGCCGATTTCCCACGCCACTCTTAAGTTCCACAAAAAGAATGGTGACGTCTACGAAAAGGACTCGAAGGGAAACACCGCTTTCAAAGACGGCGCCGACATTCCGCTGTTCCAATGGAAGGCCGCCAACTACTCAGGCGACAGCCAGAATGAAGCGCCGACACTCGTGGTGCAGTATGGTACCATACGCGCTACCGATGCCGTGTCGAAAGAAGTGAAGAGCGTTACATTTAAGGAAGGCGCTGACAACACGCTGTCGGTAAACATGCCGAAAGAGAAGTGCGGCGAGCGCGACGCTTACTACATAGAGTTTGACTGGATTGCGCCTGAAACGGTGAAAATCGGCTCCACCGAATATGACCTTGAAAAAGATGCTTTCGGCATTGAGTTCTATGTCAAGTATGACCGCCAGCTCGAAGAGACGGGCGGCATAGTGCCATGGTGCGGCGAAATCAAGCACTATGTGCGTGACCTCACGTCGGCAACTACGCTCTCCAGCCCGTACTTCACGGGACAGGAGCTGACTGAAGTGACCGACAGCACACAAATCGGTATGATGACGACCCACGTGCTCGGTACCGCCTCTGTCAAGTCGTATAAAACATTCCTGGGCAACAAGGCTTACATCAGCGACGACTATACCCAGGGCAACAAGTATGTGTGCACCATCAATCTTCCGCAGTGCGACTCCACTCGCACCCTGAATGCAGAAGTGACATATTACCTCAACATGGATGCTTCGGGTCTCACAACCCGCGTTCTCCGCACCAAGGAGCCGCAGATCATAATGCCGCTCCACTCCATAAAATACGCGAAATTTGGCGAATACCATCCTGACGACGATTCGGAAAACACAGGCTACAACCAATTGACGTGGGGATTTGACTGGCCTGACCACGAAGACTTTATTAGCTCCGACTATTTCGTAGTGAAGCGTGCCTTCAAAGCGGACTACTCGGATGAAGAAATCATTGGCTACGTGCCATTGAACAAATTCTCTTCATACACAGAGGAAACTCAAGACGAAGGCGGAGACACAAACGGTCAGGACAACAAGATTCGCACTCAAGGTTTCTTTAGCTACACTGATGCCACTGATGCCGCAACATACTCCACGCAGCCGGCTTCAACCGACAAATACTACAACATACTCGGTTTGAGCGATGCGGAGTATACCGCGCTTTGTGGCAGCAACTCAAAAGACCAGTCTGTGCTCGAGACCATGAAGAAGAAGTATTTCTCCGTGCCGGAGCAGAAGATTTATTATTGCATTGAGCGCGCTGTCCTTTCAGCAATGTATGGCAGCACAAGTTTGCCCCAGACGTATAAGCGCAAAGGTGCTGTCTACAAAACCCAGCAGCTGCCGCCGGTAAGCGACGTCACCGTAAAGAAGAACAGCAATTGGGACACCAAGCATAGCGTGACCATTGGCATAACGCTCGCCAACCCATACATCAACAACCTTAAGGAATTCAGCCAGCTCTCGACAGCCACCAAGCAGAGGCTTATGGAACAGTCGAAAGCGAAAGGCTGGCACAACAAGCTCTACACATGGGACCAGCGTGCCAAGATTGTTGTTAAGCGCTACGCAGCCTACAAGGAGGATTTCTCTGATGCCGAAATAACTGTCGACACCATCGACGGCGGCTCGGTAGCTTACAACAGCGACAGCACTGCCTACTATGTAGAACTGTCCAACACGCAGGACCGCGCCTATACATATTATAAGTATGAGGCATACGTCGACGGACATCTCAGCGTTTATCCTATTCTTGTGAACGATGTGGTTAAGCCGTCTGGCTACGATGTGCAAGACTACTACTACAATGTGTCAGCCTTGGCAAAGACCATCAATGCTTCCAAGGGCTATTATTCTGACCAAATCTTTGTGTCATGGCAGCGCCTCACCGGCAAGAAGAGCACAGTGGAGCTCTATCGCCGTGCGTCCGGAACAAACGACTGGGGCGCACCGGTTAAGACCGTGACCGACGAAACAAATTACTATCGCGACCGTGACAACCTGGAAGCCGGCAAGTGGTATGACTACAAACTCGTGGTTTCCTATCAGCACGAAAACGGCCAGGTCTACACCAGCGAGGCCATTGCCTCCGGCTGCACCTCTACTTATGGCGAGGTCAGCGGACGCGTCACTCTGCAAGACGGCGGCACGGCTATGTCGGGCGTCACTGTCACTGCCACAGCAAACAAGGATGTCGCTGTTCGCAACGGCGCTCTGTCGCTCCCCGTTTCTTCGCTGCTCAACAAGCAGCTGCTCTCAATGCAGAGCGTAGACGAGATGAAACTCTCTGACGGCTACACCGTGCAATACTGGACACAGTCTATACCGCTCTCTGTGGGCACTGTGCAAATGCAGCCCACCAACAACTTCATATATATTGGCGACGACGTGATCAGCATGGACGGCGAAGGCCGCCTCTCCGTCAACGGAAAGACTGCTACAACTCTGCCTGCCACTGCGCCTACTGCCGGTTACCTTTGCGTCACTGTCACCAAGGACGCTGCAAGCGGCGAAACCAACATGTATGTTGACAGCGTGCTCGTAGGCACTGTAAACACAGGCGCAATCACCAAGATTGGCGCTCAGCTCACCATTGCATCCAATTGGCACATCGACGAGATGCGCATTTGGAACAAGCCTTTGAGCAAGGACAAGATTCTCGACTACCAGAAGAAGACAATCGGTGGCCGCGAGCAGAACCTTACCGCTTATTACCGCTTTGACGAAGACGCACAGTATGCTGGCGGCTATTGCGCCGACTTGGCATATCAGACAGCCTCTGACGTGAGTCACCACGACTTGCGCATGATGAACGGCACCGATCCCGTCACTGACTCCAGCACGTTGGAGAAAATGACCGATACGCAAGGCATGAACACTCAGATTCTTGCCAAGAGCGTATTGACAGCGGCCGACGGCTCCTACACTCTCGGCGGTCTGCCTGTGAGCGAGAGCGTGACCTACACTATCACGCCTTCGGCAGGTGGCCAGACAGCCTTTGAAAACACTGTCACCAAAGAAGCCAGCGTTACCAAAGACATGACCGTAGTCAAGAACAGTTACTCTGACGTGAACTTTGAGTGCATGTCGTCGGTGATTTTCTCTGGCCGCGTGCTTTACGAAAACTCCACGATTCCTGTGCGCGACGCATACTTCCTCATCAATGGCGAGAAGGTAATGTCTACCAGCAACAACGTAGTTACCACCGACCAAAACGGTGAGTTCCGCTTTGCTGTGCCGACAGTCAACATGACCTTCCAGGTTGTGAAGGACGGCCACCACTTTGTTCGCAACGGATATGTCTATCGCAATGGCGGCAGCGAAGATGAAACACGCTTTGTGCCTTCAGCCGACTATATTGGAATCGAACTTTGGGACTCCACACGCGTGCGACTCGCCGGTAGGGTAGTGGGCGGTACCGTTGAGGCTGCCAAGATTCTTGGCGTTGGTGCTTCTACCAACAACCTTGGTGACAACATCACCCTCACCATGGCTCTCGAGGGCGACAACACCTCCAACCTCTATTATCTCACTGACAAACCTGATGTCACAGAGATGACAGATTCCACCATCTACGTGGCACTTCCCGAAACCGATGCCGCATCTTACGGCAATCCGTTCTCTGTAAAGACCAAGGTGAAATATGAGCGTCAGCGCATAACCATCAATCCTGACCCGCGCTCGGGTGAGTTCTATGTAGATCTCTTCCCTGTGAAGTACAAGATTACACAGGCTTACGCCCAGGGCTATTCCACTCTCTTCTCGAGTGGCGAGACCTCGCAGGTGCTGGACCTCTCGCAGGCTATAAACAAAAACATCGAAGAGTCCGACACCGTAAGCTACAACGGAAATAACTTCAAACTGACGGCTCACTATGACGCCACCTATCAGCGTGTCTATCACTCGCCGGTATCGCTCACTTACGAGCAGCTGAATTCAGGCATCTACGGAGGCCCGCTTGGCGACATGATTTGCGACATGCCTACTGCTGACGGCAACGCCTCCCTGATAACAACTGTGGAATATAACGATGACACAGATGAATACTCTTATGTCTTTGGCTATCCTGTATTCTCACAGGGCGAAACCTACACGCTGAGAGTAAAGGCTCACGAAGATTTCTACTACAACAACGATGAAACCCTTGGCAAACACGACCAGGTGACTGTTACCAACTGCTCGCTGAACATACAAAACGGCATGAGCAAGGAAGAACCGGTGATTAATGCCCAGATTGACGATTCGGGCAGTGCCATCGTATCCATCAAGGTTGACAATGTCGATTTTAGCAGCACTGGCATCTCTGCTCTGAAGACAGTCAATCTCGACGTGGAAATCGACAACTATCACTATTCTGCTACACCTATCCAGGGCTTCGTGCGCGGTGCAAAGGTTGTTGGCAATGACGTTGTTACTGATGTAGAGTCGAGCGTACAGTTGCTTGATATCTTGCGCGACCCACCTGGACCAACAAGTTATTCTTACATTTCTGCAGGCTCCACTTATTCTGTTGCACGCAACTTCAATGTGTCTGGCGAGCTAAACCTTAATTTAAGTATGGAGGCAGGCTCGTTCACGAGTCCCATTATCGGTACAGAAATGGGGGGAATCCTGAATGCTGAAATGCTTACATTGGCACAGACGTCCGACATGTCTTTGCAGATACCAATGTATTCGCTCAGTGTCACCCGCAATGCCAACTACACTCTCACCCTTAATGACCGTCTTTGCACGTCTGCCGACCCTGCTGACGTAGGTGCCGATGCTGACCTCTTCATCGGAACGACCAACAACCTCGTTGTGGCGCGTACGGCAAACATCTGTACAATCGATACTACGATGTAC
>CAVGQS010000093.1:0-9807 GCA_963631415.1 Lactococcus garvieae
GAAAAGTGAACGGATATCCCCGTTTTGGGTGGGTGGATATCGTCCGTTTTCGCCAAGGGGTGTTTATTTGATGCAAAATGGTGCTGCAAGTTTGTGGAATGAGATTGCTGAGAGTCCTCAGTATGGTCAGAAATGGGTGGCTATGGGTCTTAGCGGAACTGAATTAGAAAACAAAATTGCTTCGGAAGTTCATGCGAGACTTTCTGGAGAAAAAGGCAAGGAAGTAATTGAAAAGATTGAAAAGGAACAAGGTCCCAGTGGTATTATTGGTAAACTTAAAAAGTGGTTAAAGACATTCTGGGGAAAACTCAGAGAAACTTTTGGAGTTTGGACTGAAGCGCACATGTGGGCCAATGAGGTCATTAAGGTACTTCAAGAAGCTATTAACAATTCTAATATTACCAAAAAGAATAAAGAATTTTTGCAGAGTTTCTCTTCATCTCGTGGGGACTTAATTTTTCCGGACCGTCAGATACGGTTATCCATTTCCATTGAAAACGGTTAGCCGTTTATGTAGGAAAGGTTAACCGTTTCCGCGGAAACGGGAACGCCCGTGGCTCTCTGATGAAGAGAAGTCCTTGTTTGATGAAACGAGGTGGCGCAATGCTTTAGGAGATTCCAAAAAAGGTTTTTGCGGACTGCAAGGTGTTAAACTTACGTCGCACAAAATGTGACGAAAACAAGAAAAGGCTCCCGCCAGGGACGCGCGGGTGGGGCGTCGGTGGCGGGAGCCTTTTGGTTGTTGTGGATTGCTGGTCCGCAGTGTGGGGGACTAGAGCCAGGAGTTGGATTCCTCGGTGTCGTCGGTGATGGCGGGAGTGCCCTCGAAGTCGGCGGAGCGGGCTTCGCCGTCGGAAGTTCCGTCTACGGAGATGCTGCTGGCAATCATCCTGGCGTTGCTGATCTTGATGCTCTCAAGCATCGGAGCTGTGTATATCCTTTTCATTGTTGTCCGTTTCGTTTTGAGAATATCCGCACGCCCCTGCGGTGAGGCGGAGGCGTGCGGAGTGAGGTGTTTATTTTACTATTTTCTTGCCGTTGACGATGTAGATACCCTTGGGCAGACCCTGGAGGGCAGTGATGGCGTCGGCGTGGCTGCGCACGAGGGTGCCGCTGACGGTGTAGACGTCTACCGTCTCGCTGGTGCCGTTGATGGCTTCGCCAGTGGCGACGCCGGTGGTCTCACCGTTGATGACGATGGTGTATTCCTTGGCGCTGGCGGAGGCGTTGAGGTAGGCGCGGAACGCCGGGATGGACGCCTTGTTGGTGGCAGTGGCAAAGGCTGAACCGTCGGTGTTGAGGATGAGCTTGCCGGTGGCGCTGCCAGCCGCGATGGTGGTGTAGGTGCCCAGAAGGTCGCCGCTGCTCAGTGTCTCGCTGGTGGCGATGTTGGCGTTGCTTGCCTCGAAGGCTACGGTGTTGTCTGCGGTCTTGTAGATGAACGGCGTGTTGGCGGCGATGATGCTGCCTGCCTCAACCTGATCGAAGGTGATAGAGCCGTCGCCCAAGGTGGCGTTGTTGAGCACCGTCATGCCAGCGGGCACAGTGATGGAGTAGGGCAGCACGGCTGAGTACCAGCCAGCGCCGTCGAGGCCCGTCTTGCTGTAGGTCACCTTGGTGGCGGTGAACGCTGCCGTAGGCGCGAAGTTTGCCTTGTCGGTCAGCACGAGGCTCTGGCACTTGCCGTCTACCACGAGGTTCTTGCCCTCGAGGGCGGATGTTGCCGGCAGGATGGCCACCTGGTTGCCGGTGAGCGCGCCGGTCAGTTCGTCTGCGGTCACAGCGTCGGCCAGCGTAGCGGCGCTGAGGTCGAGGCTGGTGACTGTCGAGTTGTCGGTCATGGCGCTGGAGATGGATTTTGCGCTGATGTCAGTGCCAGTGACAACAAGCGAGCCGTTCTCAACCGTAAAAGTCGCTTTGTTCGTCAGTTCGTCAACGACATACTGCGGAACAGTGCGGAGATACCATGAGTCGGGACCGCCAGTCGCATATTTATAGTAGCGTCCAATTTTGTTGCCTGTTATGTAATAGGTAAGCGAAGTCTTGTTGTCTTTCCACTTGTACTGACCCTCGGCATCGTAGGTGAGCGTCTGATATACACCGTCGGTAGGATTCTCGACGAGTGTCACGTTGTTGTCGCTGCTGCCTGCCTGGCCCACATAGAGACCACTGCCGAGGTTCTGAAGTTGAAACTGGCCATCGGCCGCGATTGTGAGGTGGAAAATGTCATAAGCGGTTTTAGCGTTTTCATGTATGGCCAGAAGGTTAGTACCATCGTTGGGGTCGTATGCCACAATGTTCTTCCCAATGTTGTCCGTGTATGCACTTTCTATGTAGTAGTAGCCTTCAACAATCGGTTTAACATCAGTGATATTCTTGACAGAGGTGTAGGATGACTTTATCAAGTCGATAGCGTCGCGGTATTCCTGACGGGAGTTAGAGCTGGTGATAGCCTTGGCGGCTGCCATTGCATTGGTGAATGGCGCAGTCAGCGATTCGTCGAAACAACCTGGGTCAGAACCGATGTTGGCAAACGTTTTGCCTTCGTATTTGGTAATTGTTTGTTGCAACTCATCGCTGACATTATAGTGGTATTTGCTCGAGTAAAGATCCCAAGTCTGCCAATCATTTCCTGTGCCCACGTAAGATACGTGTTTGTTTCCACCAAAACGCGACAGACGGAACCATGTGCCATCGGTATTAGTATGGTGTATGAATACAGGATTTGTTGTGTTGTATGTGTTCAGCTTGGTGCCTTCTTCAGCATCAATTTCTTCTTTGGTGAGGAAACAGAAAGCGTAGGCGCTTGATGTCTCGTCAACCAGCTTCCTGTCAGTTGTTTGTTTGGATTCGTCAGTCGTCTTGTATCCGAAATACTTGCCCGAAGCAACATCCATCATATAGTAGGTGGGCTTGCTTGTGTATTTCGTATCATAAGCCCCAGTTGCTACAAGTTTCCAATTAGTAGCGATTGTCTGGTCGGTGTCGTCGCACATCACAGAATTATTGCCACTATTCTTTGGATATGCCACCATATATCTGCCCTTGTAGGTAGGGTGTCCCACTTCAAGCATAATCTGAGAGCCGTCTTTGATGTCATCTACAGACATTGCGGTAAACTTGTAAAGACCGCCATCTACGTACGGAGCTTTCTCGTATACCTCTTTTAGGCCAGCCAGCATCGTGGTGTAATCGGCGTCAGTGGCAGTAGTGCTTTCGTAGAGGAGTTCCTTGCACTCTGCGATTTTGTTGGCGAGGGCAGTCTTCTGGTCTGTGGTCAGTGCAACGTCGTCATAAGTTTCGTCAATCATCTTAGAGTAGTTGTCGCTCACCTCAGTGTAGTATGAGAGCAGCGCTGAATATGCGGGGCTCTTTGTCAGTTCAAAGCTTTCAAGAACGTCAGAGGGCACTGCCTCGAAGGTCCAATCGTGATAGTTGTACTGGGAGGAAAGTGGCGCACCCCCGTTCAAGTTGGGGCCATTCCAGTTGTAGTAACAACTTTGGGTGTTGTCCTTCCAGCGGTATACGCCAGCTGTGCCGTCAGTGCCTTCAATGTAGTCAATGACAATGTAAACGCCGTCCTCCAAAGTGCTGCTCAACTGCACGCAGTTGGAACCAGTGAACTTGATGACGTAACGCCATGTTGCTGCATTCTGCAGTGTGTACTTGCCGTCCTCTGTCTGGCTGAGATAGAAGATGTCGGCCTTTGAATTTGTGCAGGTGTGAATCTGTACGTTGTCTGCTGTCTGTGGATCGTACACACACTCACTTGTGTGGTTTGCGTAGGCACTCTTGATGTAATAGTACCCGTTTGCCAGCGATTGCGCTCCTGCCCGTGCTGTTCCGAGCAGCGATGCAACAATCAGCATACAATAAAGGAGTAGTTTTCTTTTCATTTTGTTGTCCGTTTATGTTGTCGTTGCTTGTTAGTTGTTTATCTTATTGGCGAGACTGCGCTTAGTCCCGAGTGTGGCGGCTTTCTATGCGGTGCATATTCATTGTTTTTGCACCTTCCGCGACATCACGATGCAAATTTATCCCTTTGTAAGCATATTCGTATAGTTATTTTTGGTCAAAGTGCTTAAAAATCATTATTCAAATAATTTTTGACAAAAACAAAAAAGCGGCAAGACCGCCGTGTGGTTCTTGCCGCTTTGTGGATGGGTGCGCACATGGTGTGCGCCGGGGCTTTTTAGTGGGCGATGAACTTGGTCTTGCCCTTGATATAGATGTTGCCCGGAATTGTCTGGGTCACGATGCGTCCCTGCAGGTCGCGTACGGGAGCGTTGGCGTCTTTCTCGGCCTCGCTCTCAACAGCCTCGATGCCAGCGGGCTGACCGTTTGATCCCATTTCAATGTCTTCGCCAGCGCGTACTGCCACGAACAGTTTGTAGGTGCCGTCCTCAAGTCCGTCGGCTATCTCGTTGGGCACGACGAAGCTGCGGGTGTTGGCAATGCGGCAGAGTTCGCCTTCGCTGTTGTAGATCTTGATGCCGAGGATGCCGGAGCCCTGCATGGTGACCTTGCGTCCGTAGACGGTGTAGTTGGTGTCGCCGCCAGAACTGGTCTCCATAGCTACAGAGTCTTGCTCAGTGCCGATGGTGTAGCCGAGGTTGGCGGAGCGATCCTTGCCGTCGAAGTTGGTGTAGTGGCCGAAATCGCCCTGTGAGGGCAGCGACCAGTAGTCGAGGAGCTTCTTGCCCACGAGCTTGCGGTCGATGGATGCCACGAAGCTGTTAGACTTGACGTAGGAGGTGTTGATGCGGTCGTCGATGAAGAATATGTTGTGTGCCTTTCTGGGCATGGACTGCATATACTCCTTGAGTTCCTTGATGCGGTTCTCGTCGTCTTCGTTGCCGCGCACGGGCACCTTCATGTAGTAGTTGCCGTAGTCGCCGATGAAGCGGATGCCCTTGCTCTTGGCCTCTTCGGAGTCGTCGTCGTCGCGAGCGGAGATGACGTCGTCGTAGTACTTCCAGAAGCCGTAGGCCTCAAAGAACTCCCAGAGGTTGGTCTTGGAAACCTTGGCGCAGGCCTTGGCCACGCGGAAGTAGTCGTTGTAGTAGTAGGTCGGGTTGCTCACGCTGTTGCCGGTGACGATGGGGGTGGAGCGCAGCTCGTCGCACAGGCGCGGCATGAAGTTGGGGCAGTTGCCCAGCACCTCGAAGTAGAGGTAGAGCTGGTAGAGCAGGTGGTTGGCCACGTGGAGGGAGGCGTCGTAGAAGGGCTTGGCGCTGCGTGTGTAGTCGGTCCAGGTCCAGCCGCGGTGGCCGTCGGCCTCATAGTTGAAGAGCTGCATGAGCTTCTCGGTGCCGTCGCCACGGCTGTAGCAGCGACCGAACATATAGCTTACCATCTGCGAGAGCGAGTTGTTGGTTATCTCGGTGGTGCCAGCCATGTTGATGGGATACTGGTGGCCGTGGCCAAGCTCGTGGAGAATCTCCCAGACGTTGCCCTCATAGAAGTTGTCGTAGTTGAAGAGGTAGCTGGAGGAGATGTCGGGGTGGTTGGAGCCTGCATAGCTGGCCCAGTTGGGGTTGTCCTTGTAGGAGTGGCGCGGGTTGGCTACGGGGCGGTAGCGGTCGTCCCACTGTCCGTCGTTGCCGATGAGGTATTCGAGCTGTTCGAAGCTGTAGTCCCAGCCCTTCATGATGTTGACCACGTCGGTGGCGCCGATGACCTTGTCGCGGAGCACGTTGAGCACGGTGCTCTTGCCCTTGACGTGGAGGAACTCGCCCTCAAACATGTTGGCCTTGAGCCACTTCCAGTCGGCGTTGGTCATGCCGCGGCTGAGGTCCCAGTAGCCGTTGACGGTGCCGCGCTCAATGTGGATGCGGATGTCGGGATATTCGCTGAGCTTGCGGTCTGTGTTGTTGAGCGTGTAGCCGATGAACACTTCGCCGTCTTCGGGCAGTGTCCAGATGTTGAGACCCTTCTTCAGGGTCAGCGTGCCCTTGTTGCTGTACTGTGTGTCGTAGGCAAGCTGTGCCTTGAGGGTAGCGTCGTTGTCGAGTGGCACGTCGTCGGCGAAGATGAAGACTATGTCGCCAGAGCGGCCCTGGATGCCGGTGGGGTTGATGAGCTCAGCCCACGGACCCACCTTGGTGATGCTCTTCCAAGCGGTGTTGTTGGAGTAGATCTGCACGTCCTGGATGCGGAAGAGCTTGGTGTACTTGCTGCGTGTGGCGTCGTCGTCCCACTGGTCGGTCAAGACGCATACAGCCATGTCCTGCAGCGTCAGGGGCAGTCCCTCGGCTGCCATGGCGGCGCGCAGGTCGGCCTCGCTCATGCTGGCGTAGTCGTCGCGCAGAATGGTGCAGGCGTAGTCTTTGAAGAAGGTTTGCAGCTTGGTGTTGTAGGTGGTGGCGTTCTTGGTGATGTCGGTCACGTCGGAGCCTTCGGAGCGCTTCTGGGCGATAGTGGCGGAGTCGAGCTCAACCTTGAGGAGCTTCCACGACGAGTTGATGCTGGTGGCCTGGCCGCCTACAACAGTGCTGTTGGTGGTCTTGACTGCGAAACCGCTGAATTTGCCCTTGAAGGTGAAGGCGGGTTCCCACAGCGACAGCGTGGACTCAGAGGGCAGGAACAGGTTGTTCTGGTCTGTCTCGCTGGTGCGCAGCTGCAGGTTGGTGGGCATGTTGTTGCGCAGGTAGTAGCCCGAGATTACGTTCTGAATCTTGATGGAGTCGTTCTTGACGGTCACCTTCCAGTACTGAGTGTAGTCGTCGTCTCTGGTCTCCTTGACGACAGCCGTCGACTTGTCGGTGTTTTCGGCAAGGGAGTAGCCCGAGGCTGCGATGGGCACGAAGCGGTAGTAGCCGTCGGTGATGGTGGTGGTGATGCCGGTCACCTCGCCAATGTGCTGGCGGATGGTGGCGGTGTCGACATCGGTCACTGCCTCAAGCTGCCAGTCGGAGTTGGGGTTTTCCTTGTCGGCGTTGTTGGCGTACCACTTCACCACGTTGTGGCTGGCGTTGTCGTGGAGGCAGGAGGTGCCTGAGTAGCTGGACTCCCAGCTGATGGAGAGCCACTCGCTGTCGCCGGCAGACTCCTTGATGTAGAGGCTGATGGGCGACTCTACGGTGATGAGCGCCGCGTCGGAGCCGCCCTCGTTGGGGATGTAGCGGCCTGAGTAGGCGTTGCGGATGGTGTAGGCACTACCGCTGCTCTCGATGATCCACATCTGCTTGAGATCTTTTTTGGTTACTGAGCTTGCGGTGCTCATGGCATGGGTGGTGGCGTTTTCCGTCGCATAGCGGTTGTAGTGGCTCTTGAGCCTGAAGAGGCCCGTGTAGTCAGCAGCCGTCACTGTGCATGCGAGGAGCAAAGCCATCGCCACGAATGAAAATTTTAGAAAATTTTTCATGGATTGCTTGTGTTGCATGGTTAATAATTATGTTGTCTGATATCTTTCCTTATATATATAATAATGTATAGGCGCGCCTTTCTGCGGGTCAGTCGGCGAACCGCTTGGTCAGGTCGCCGTAGTCGTCGATGCGGCGGTCGCGCAAGAAGGGCCACCAGCGGCGCACCTCTTCGCTGCGCGCCATGCTGACGGTGACTATCTGCTCCGCCTCGCTGTCGCTGGGGGCGCGCCAGATGAGCTCGCCCTGAGGACCAGCCACGAAACTGCTGCCCCAAAACTCTATGCCGTCGTCCTTATGCGCAGCATAGGGATGAGGCTCGAATCCCACTCTGTTGACAGCCACCACGGGCAGTCCGTTGGCCACGGCATGGCCGCGCTGCACGGTGGTCCACGCCTCGCGCTGACGCTCTTGCTCCTCGCGGCTGTCGCGCGCGTCGTAGCCTATGGCGGTGGGGTAGACGAGCAGTTCGGCGCCGGCGAGAGCCATGAGCCTGGCTCCCTCGGGGTACCACTGGTCCCAGCAAACCTGCACTCCCAGTCTGCCCACGCTCGTGTCGATGGGGCGGAAGCCGGTGTCGCCAGGAGTGAAGTAGAACTTCTCGTAGTAGCCCGGGTCGTCGGGTATGTGCATCTTGCGGTACTTGCCGCAGACGCTGCCGTCTGTGTCGAAGACCACCGCCGTGTTGTGGTAGAGACCTGCGGCGCGGCGCTCAAAGAGCGAAGTGACCAGCACCACGCCAGCCTCGCGGGCAATGGCTGAGAACCTCTCTGTGTCGGGCCCGGGAATGTGGTGGGCGAGGTCGAAGTTGGCCACTTCTTCAGTCTGGCAGAAGTAGAGCCCGTTGTGGAGCTCCTGCAGCACCACCAGCTGAGCCCCGCCGGCAGCGAGGCCTTTTATTTTGCTTTCAAGGCGAGCCACGTTGTCGCCGGTGTCTGCAGTGTTGTGCTGCTGAATGATGCCTATGTCGAGTTTGTCTCTTTTCATTTCTTTAGTTTAGTAGCACTGCATGGTGGAGCAGTGAAGCGAGCCGTGCTGTTCCACCAGCACCCGGCAGTCCACGCCCGTCACGCTGTAGCCAGGGAACGCCGTCTCGAGGGCTTGGGCAGCCGTGGCGTCGAGGGCGGAGTCGCCATAGGTGGGCATGAGTACGCGGCGCCGGTTGAGTACCAGATAGTTGGCGTAGGTGGCGGGCAGCCTCGTGCCGTCGGCATCGCGGAGCACAGGAGCCATGGGCAGCGCCACGAGGCGGAAGGGCTCGCCGCGCAGGGTCCTGAAGGACTGCAGCTGGCGCTCCATCTGCTTGAGTTCCTCGTAGTGGCTGTCGCTGGTGTCGCTGCACCTCACGTAGGCTATAGTGTCGCTGGGGCAGAGCCGCGCCAGCGTGTCGATGTGGCTGTCGGTGTCGTCGCCCTCCAGATATCCGTAGTCGAGCCAAAGCATCTGGCGTGACTTGAGCTCGCGGAGCAGGAAGTCCTCAATCTCCGCTTTGCCCATGCTTGGGTTGCGGTTGGGGTTGAGCAGACAGCGGCTGGTGGTGAGCAGCGTGCCCTGGCCGTCGCTCTCTATGCTTCCGCCCTCCAACACGAAGTGCTGCATATCGCGGTATTCGCCCCGTGTCAGCCATTGCGGACACACCGTCTTGTTCACGGCATTGTCGGCAGAGGCCTCAAACTTGCCTCCCCAGCCGTTGAACCTGAAGTCGAGAAGCCGGTAGTCGCCGTTCTCCATCACCGTGATGGGACCGTAGTCCCTGATCCATGTGTCGTTAAACCGGCAGCCGATTAGCGTGATGTTGTCCAGAGCCCTTTGCGGCAACTGCTCCCGCAGCAGCGCGTTGAGCCCGTCGGGGTCGGAGCACACAATTAGCAGGCGCTCCGTGACGCTAATCTCGTATGCTAAGCGCAGATAGCATTTTGTCGCCTCCGCAAGCCACGGCTTCCAGTCCGTGTTTTCGTTGGGCCAAGTAATCTCCACACAGTACTGCGGGAACCACTCTGCCGGCATGCAGTCGCTGACGCACTCGCTATGTGCTGCACTCAGCGTTTGCTGCATGGCGTTCTCCACGCCAGGCCAGTTGGCCACGTCGGTAATGACGGGAGTCTCTTTCTTGTTGAACAGTCCCACTATATACTATTGAGTAGACAAAGATAGTGCAAACCGAACACAATCGGAAGAAAAATCAGATTTTTTTTCTTCGCGTTGTTGAGGTGCAAAGTTATAAAGTAGGACTTAAAAAAAAATCGTGCGGACTTAAAAAAAAATCGTGCGGACTTAACGAAAAAATTTCCGCGGAAACGCTGCAACGTTTCGGGCGAAACGTTGCAGCGTTTCCGCGGAAATCTTGCAGCGTTTCCCCCGAGATTTTTTCGTTAAGTCCGCATAAATTTTTTTTAAGTCCTACTTTTCAATCGCTCAAGTGCTTCTTAAAAATTCTTTAGTG
>CAVGQS010000094.1:0-9705 GCA_963631415.1 Lactococcus garvieae
AATTGCGCAAATTTTCACGAAAAGGGCTTTTGGGGGCAGGAGGTTCTGCGGTTCGAATGTTAGAGGGTTTAGCGGACAGCAATGAAGTCTTAGGCGCGCGCCGAACATAACGCACTGGAAATGAAGCGGACACAAATTCCGCAAACAAAAACTGTTCGCAACGCAAAACATAACACGCAAATACAACACGTGCTATCCGTAACATGTGCTATCCGCAGTAAAGAAATATCTATTGTTTTGAGCGACCATAGCCCTTCCTTTTAGGGAAGGGTTGGGTTAGGCTCCCAGGGCTGCCTTGCGCAGCTGCGAGTTGTAGTACCTCTTGTCGCCGGTCACTTCTTTGCCGATGAAGGGGGGAAGGTCGAAGACGGCATCTTCGCTTTCGACCTCGAGTTCGGCAAGCACGAGGCCCTCGAGGGGGCCATGGAACTCGTCCACCTCCCAGCGGCAGCCGTTGTAGAGAACGATGTGACGGTGCTTGTCGATGACGCCGGGCAGACAAAGGCTGAGGAGCTCGAGCGCCTCGGCATGGGCTATCTCCTTCTCCCACTCATAGCGGCTCAAACCGCTGGCCGACGACTTGCCCTTGA
Source organism: Lactococcus garvieae (assembly GCA_963631415.1). Taxonomy (GTDB): domain Bacteria; phylum Bacteroidota; class Bacteroidia; order Bacteroidales; family Bacteroidaceae; genus UBA6382. The sequence continues at coordinate 591 of CAVGQS010000094.1, forward strand.
TGGTGAGCCAGGCGCGGTCGCCCACGGTGCGCACCCTGACGGTGCGGCTGGGGTCGTCGCTGAGATAGCCCTGCACTATGTGGACCGTCTCCGACGCGAGCGGGCGGAAGTCGCCCTCAACGAGATATTTGTGTTCTATTTCCATCTGCCATGTGCGGCAAGGCGCAAAAAGAGAGGCTTCCGCTCCATCGCCATTGTGGAGAGGAAGTCGCGGCGCGCAGCCTGCGCCCTGCGTGTGGGCTGCGCACGCCCCGTATGCCTGCGGCGGCTATCAGTTGTTGAGCGAAAAGGAGATGCAGAAAATCAGGGCCAGCACGATGAGACCCACGATGATGCCCCATATCACGGTTTCTGCCTGCTTTTTCTGCTTTGCTTCTCTATGTTCTACCTTTGCTTGATGTTTCTGGTTCATATTGTTTCGGTTGCTATAGTTTTCTGTCGGCAAATATAGTCAAATATGCAGAGTAAGGCGCACAATTGCAGTGAAAAAAATGGTTTTTGGGGCGCTCCGCCCTCGTGTTTTGACAACTATGTGCTTTCCTGATTTCGGTTGACTCGGGTTGGCGGACGCCGGGTTGGGGCGCGTGTTAGCCTTCCGACTTGCAGTCGCTCATGAGGTAGGCCTTGATGAAGCCGTCGAGTTTGCCGTCCATGACGGCGTCGACGTTGCTGGTCTGGTAGCCGGTGCGGTGGTCCTTGACGCGGCGGTCGTCGAAGACGTAGGAGCGGATCTGGCTGCCCCACTCTATCTTCTTCTTGCCCGCCTCTATCTTGGCCTGGGCAGCCTGGCGGCGCTTCAGCTCGCGGTCGTAGAGTTGCGAGCGGAGCAGTCGCATGGCGTTGTTGCGGTTTTCAAGCTGCTTGCGGGTCTCGGTGTTCTCGATGATGATTTCCTCCTCCTCGCCCGTGTCGGGGTCGGTGTACTGGTAGCGCAGTCGCACGCCGGTCTCCACCTTGTTGACGTTCTGGCCGCCGGCTCCCGAGGAGCGGAAGGTGTCCCAGCTGATTTTGGAGGGGTCTACGGTGACCTCTATGGTGTCGTCGACGAGGGGTGTGACGAAGACGCTGGCAAAGGAGGTCATGCGCTTGCCCTGTGCGTTGAAGGGCGAGACTCTGACGAGGCGGTGCACGCCGTTCTCCGACTTGAGGTAGCCGTAGGCCATGTCGCCCTCAACCTCGATGGTGCAGGTCTTGATGCCCGCCTCGTCGCCGTCCTGCAGGTTGACGATGGTGGACTTGTAGTTGTGGGACTCGGCATAGCGCAGGTACATGCGCATGAGCATGGCAGCCCAGTCCTGGCTCTCGGTGCCGCCGGCTCCGGAGTTGATTTTGAGCACGCAGTCCATGGAGTCTTCCTCCGACTGGAGCATATTCTTGAGTTCCATCTTCTCGAGCACTTCGAGGGCCTTGGCGTAGGCGGCGTCGACTTCCTCCTCGGTCACCATGCTGTCGCGGTAAAACTCGAGCGAGAGTTCCACCTCGCCAGTGAGGCTCTGCAGTTCGGCGTAGTGATTGACCCAGAACTGCAGCGTCTTGACTTTCTTCATCTGCTGTTCGGCAGCCTTGGGGTCGTTCCAGAAGTCGGGAGCCTGCGTGCGCAGTTCCTCTTCTTCCAGCTCCATCTTCTTGGCGTCGATATTGAGGTAGTTGCCCAGCGCCGCGGTGCGGTCGGCGAGGTCCTTATATTGGTCGTGTGTTATCATGTGCGTGTGCTATATATATAATGTATAGGTGTTGTGTCAGCAGATATCTTATTCGTACATTTTCTCTATCTCCTTGGCGTAGTGCTCGAAGATGACACGGCGCCTTATCTTGAGCGTGTTGGTCATCTCGCCGCGCTCCATGCTGAAGGGCTGCGGCAGGAGCGTGAAGCGCTTGATGCGCTCGTAGTTGGCGAGGCCTTGCTGCAGGGAGCCGATGTGTTCCTCGAGCATGGCGTGGATGTCGGCGTTGGCGCAGAGCTCGGCGTTGGTGGCGTCGTTGATGCCGTGGTCCTGCGCGTAGCGGCGCAGCATCTCGTAGGCAGGCACTATGAGCGCCGAGACATATTTGTAGCGGTCGGCAATGACGACAATCTGGTCTATGTATTTGTCCACCACTATCTTGGCCTCTATCTGCTGCGGGGCGATATACTTGCCGTTGGAGGTCTTGTAGAGGTCCTTGATGCGGTCGGTGAGGAAGAGCTCGCCGTCCTTAAGGCAGCCGCCGTCGCCGGTGTGGAACCATCCGTCGGCATCGATGGCCTCAGCCGTGGCCTCGGGGTTGCGGTAGTAGCAGGGAGTGACGGTGGGGCCCTTGAGGAGCACCTCGCCCTGGGGCGATATCTTTACGTTGACAGCCTCAAGCGGACGACCCACAGAGCCGATGACGAAGGGCTTGCCCACGTGGTCGCACGAAACGGTGGCGGTGCTCTCGGTGAGTCCGTAGCCCGTGACCATGTCGATGCCGCAGGCATGCACGAAACTCTCTATCTCGCGCGACACCGCCGCCCCGGCTGTGGGGAAGAAGTTGGCGCGGTCGAGGCCGAGGGCCTTGCGCACGGTGCTGAACACCATAGTGTCGTAGAAGCGGTAGCGCAGGCTGAGCGCCAGTGGCACGGGTTTGCCCTTCGAGATATAGTCGGCGTAGGCCTTGCGGCCGGTGGCGAGGGCTTTCTCAAACAGCTTGCGCTTTACGGCGTTGCCCTGCACACGCTCCACTACGCCCTCGTAGACTTTCTCCCAGAAGCGCGGCACGGCACACATGCAGGTGGGCCTGATGCGGCGCATGGTCTTGAGCACGTCGGCTGGGGTCTGGTTGATGACTTGCACTGCGCCGATGGAGAGCCCCAAGTAGGACCACCCGCGTTCGAAGACGTGGGAGAAGGGCAGAAAGTTGAGGCAGATGTCCTTGTCGGTGAGAGGCAGCACCTCGCTGTTGGCCTTGATGGCGGCGGCATACATGCCGTAGGTCAGCACCACGCCCTTGCTGGTGCCGCTGGTGCCGCTGGTGAAGAGGATGTTGCAAATGTCGGAGTCCTGCGCCTGCTCCTTGAGGCTGTCGAGCTGGGCGTCGTATTCGCCGGTGTCGCCAAGGGCGAGAAACTCGGCGAAAGAGACTGAGATGCGGTCGGAGGGATGGCGCACCACTGCGTTGTCGAAGACCACGATGCGCTCAAGCGAAGGGCACACAGGCAGGAGCGAAAAGACTATGTCGTACTGCCGCTGGCCGCCCACGAAGACAGCGCGTATGCCCACCTCGGTAATCATGTGGCGCACCTGCTCGGCACTGCTATTGGCGTAGAACGGCACGGTGATGGCCCTGACGCCATAGGCGCCGAAGTCCACGCAGAGGCAGTGGGGCATGTTGTCGGAAAAGACAGCCACGCTTTCCTGCACTCCCACGCCCATCGCCAGCAGCGACTTGGAGGCGCGGCGCACCTTGTCGCCGAAGCTTGTCCACGACACGGGGGTCCACTTGCCGCTGGCGGCATCGCAGTACGCCAAGGCGGTCTTGTCGCCCAGCTTGGCGGCCTGGGTCTCAATCAACCTCGAGAGGTGACACAGTGTAACCATTTGCTATAGGTATATATACAAACGTCCGCCCGCAGAGGTCTGCTGTCAGACCGCCACGGGCGGACGGGCGGCGTCAAGCCACCTTGTTGAGTTTCTTGATGATGGAGAAGATGAAGAGCGCGGCAACGAGGCAGATAGCCATCAGCACGCCCCACACGATGTAGAGCTCGCTGCCCCAGATGAGGCTCGGGATGCTGACGAGGAAGTTGCCCACGGCGGTGGCGACAAACCAGCCGCCCATCATCATGCCCTTGTACTTGGGAGGCGCCACCTTAGACACAAACGAGATGCCGATAGGCGACAGGAGCAGCTCGGCAAAGGTCAGGATGAGGTAGGTAGACACCAGAATGTTGGGACTTACGTCAGCCAGGTGCTGCGGATTTTCGGGGTCAGGAGCGGGCAGTCCGATAGACGACATGGTCATGAGCAGGTAGGCGCCTGCAGCCACGAGCATGCCGAGGCCTATCTTGACGGGGGCCTTGGGCTCCTTGCCCTTCTTGGCGAGTGCGCCGAAGAGGGCGATGCTCACAGGGGTCAGGGCAACCACGAAGCAGGGATTGAACTGCTGGAAGATGGGCGCGTCGATGGCCACCTCGCCAGTAGAGAAATATTTCTGAACAAGCACCACGGCGCCAATCACAGCCAGAACGGCGTAGATGCCGCGGGCCTTGGCGGTGCTGCTCTGGAAGATGCCAAACAGGCCGTAGACGATGAAGATGACCATCATGAGGTTCGTCACGTCAAACTCCATGGCGGTGAGTCCCGTAGCGGACTGGGCCACATAGTCGCGGGCGAAGTAGGTCAGCGTGGCGCCGTTCTGGTGGAACGCCATCCAGAAGAATATCACCACGGCGAAGACGAGGCAGAGGCACACGATGCGCTCCTTGGTCTCGGCAGGCGAAATCTCCTGGGCCTTCTCGGCCTCCTGGCTCTTCTCGTCCTTCTTAGAGGTGGTGAGCACCTGCTTGAAGGTGGGCTTGCCGAAATAGTAGATGGCGATGCTGACAATCAGCGAAACGCACGCCACGGCAAAGGCGAAGTGGTAGGAATCGCCCTCAGCAATGCCGAGGTCGGTTTGTGCCCACTTCATTATCTTGATGGCGGCGGTGGGAGCAAAGAGGGCGCCCACGTTGATAAGCATATAGAAAAGGGAGAAGCCGGAGTCGCGCTTGTCGGCATACTTGGGGTCGTTGTAGAGGTCGCCCACCATCACCTGGAGGTTGCCCTTAAACATGCCCGTACCGAAGCTCACCAGCACCAGGGCGGTAGCCATGGCTGCGATAGCCACAACCGACGAGCCCAGGGGCACCGACAGCAGCGCGTAGCCGCAGAACATGATGTAGATGCCGATGGTCACCATCTTGGAGTAGCCCCACTTGTCGGCAGCGATGCCTCCAAAGAGCGGCAGGAAATACACCAGCATCAGGAAACTTGAGTAAACTACTCCCGCCACTGCCGAACTCCAGCCGAAGTTGGCTTGCAGGAAGAGGATAAACACGGCAAGCATCGTGTAGTAACCGAAGCGCTCGCCGGTGTTGGCAAATGCCAAGGCCCACAGGCCTTTGGGTTGTCCTTCAAACATATTATTCGATTTTTAGTTAGTAATTCGCGTTATCGTTTCAGGTTGGCCTGCTCCAGTCCGTAGCCCTTGCGCTTGTCCTCGGCCTTGAGCGCGAGCGACAGCAAGACGGCCACGAAGCCGAAGGCGGCAAAGATGCTCATCGACATAGTGTAGTCGATGGTGCCCGAGGCGTCGGTGTTTGCCTCGTTGACCGAACCTATCATTATCGGCACCAGCGAGAGACCTATGTTCTGAATGTAGAATATCAGGGCGTAGGCAGTGCCCAGCAGTTTCATCGGAATAATCTTGGGCACCGACGGCCACATGGCTGAAGGCACCAGTCCAAACGCCACGCCCAGCGCCACCATAGCCGCCACGGCTACTACCCACGACGCCAGCGGCAGGGCAAACACTATGTGGACGAGCATCAGGATGACCGAGCCTATGAGCATGAGCGTGGCGCCCTTGCCCTTGCGGTCATAGATGGAACCGAAGAATGGCGTGAGGAAAATGGTGCCAAACGGCAGCATGGCGGGTATCAGTCCCGCCAGTTCCTTGGAGACGCAATACTTGGTGACCATCACCTTGGTGGCAAACTTGAGGAAGGGGAACACGCCGGCGTAGAACATCAGGCAGAGCAGCGTGATGAGCCAGAAGCCCTTGTTGCAGAACAATATCTTGAGGTCGCTGAGCCTGAACTCGTCGTCAGAAGCGCTGTCGGCGGTCTTGGCTGCCTTGTCAAACTTGACGTCCATCATGCAGTAGACCAGGAAGCTGACCACGCCGGCACACAGCAGCGCGGCGCCAAGTCCCACCGGGGCACTCACGCCGCCCATAGCCTTGGCAATAGGCAGCGACGCACCCATAGCCGCAGCGGTGCCTATGCGCGCCAGCGCCACCTGGAGACCCATGGCGAGCGCCAGTTCGTGGCCGGTGAACCACTTGGCTATGACCTTCGACACCGTGATGCCGGCAATCTCGCAGCCCACACCATAGATAGCGAAGCCCAGACACGCCCATATCACCTGCATCTGGTAGCCGAACATGGAGCCCTCAAACTCGTGGCCCACGGCATACCACTTTATCAGCGCGCCGGCAAACATCAGCACGGTGCTCAGCACGCCAGTGAAGCGAATGCCGAACTTGTCGAGGATGATGCCGCCAAAAAACAGCAGCAGCAAGAAGACATTGAAGAAACCGTAGCTGCCCGAGAAAAACCCGTAGTCAGCCGACGACCATCCCAGGCCGCCCTGCTCCTTGGCAGTGGTCAGCAGCGGCTCCAGCGGCGACATCACGTCGGTAAAGAAATAGCCGAACATCATTGTGGCGCTTACTATCACAAGCGCAGTCCACCTCGCCGCCCTGTTGTCGGCAAGGGACTTCTTAATTCTTTCTTCCATTGTCAGTCTGTAAGTTTGCGAACCGCCCCCCGGGGCAAGCCCGCTTCAATCAACATTCGGCAAATTTAATGTTTTTTCTTCATCGTCATTGCTTTTTAGCAGCAAAACTGCCCTTTTCGCATCAATAATGTAAATATTAGCCCCCGCGCGCACAACAGCCCGCCCGGCGGCGCGACCGCCCAAGAGCCGCGCAAAGCGCAAAATGACATTCACAAAACAAGCGGCATTGCGCACCCGGAGGGGCAAAACGCGCCAAAATAACCGCATTGTCGCAAAATTAGCGGGACTAAGTTTGTCCGTACAACGGAAATACACTATTTTTGTAACTTAAAGAAAAATTGCGATGCCGGCAAACGCGACACTTGAGGTCAACGTAGAGAAGATTCTGCACGACAAGGCGGGGGCTAAAGCCAAATACGTCCCGCGCTTCGTGACACGATGGCTTGAGCACATCCTCCACCAGGACCAAATCAACGCCTTCCTGCTCGACCACAAAGACGAAGAGGGCATAGAGTGGCTCGACTCGGCGCTCAAATACCTCAACGTGAGCCTCAAGGTAGAAGGACTCGACAACGTAGACCTCACAGGCGGCAAGCGCTACACCTTCGTCAGCAACCACCCCCTGGGCGGCATCGACGGCGTGGCGCTGGGCTCAGTGATAGGCAAGCACTGCAACGGCAACATACGCTACCTGCTCAACGACATCCTCATGAACCTGCCCGGACTGAAGCCGCTGGGAGTGCCGGTCAACAAGACGGGACGCCAGAACCGCGACACCGTGGGACTGGTGGAAGAGGCTTTCCACTCCAACCACCACATCATAGTGTTCCCCGCCGGACTCTGCTCGCGCATGATCGACGGACGGGTGCAAGACCTGCCCTGGAAGAAAACCGCCATCCACAAGAGCCTGCAGACCCGCCGCGACATAGTGCCGGTGCACTTCAGCGGACAAAACTCGCGCCGGTTCTACCGCATCGCCAACCTGTCCAAAGTGCTGGGCTTCAACCTCGCCATGCTCTTCCTGGCCGACGAGGCGTTTCGAGGCCACGACAAGCAATTTGAGATACGCATAGGCCAGCCCATACCCTGGCAGCACTTCGACGCCAGCCGCACCACCGAGCAGTGGGCGCAGTGGCTCAGGCAAAAAGTATACGAACTATAATACACACATTATATATATATATAATCTACCATCAAAAGCATGGAGCAGATAATACAACCCGTAGACAGAGAACTGCTGAAGGCTGAACTGACGCCCGAGCGCAAGCTTCGCCACACCAACAAGAGCAACAACGACATCTACATCGTGACGTGGCAGGACTCCCCCAACGTGGTGCGCGAAATAGGACGCCTGCGCGAGATAGCCTTCCGTGAGGCAGGCGGCGGCACAGGCAAGAGCCTCGACCTCGACGAATTCGACGTCTGCGACAACCCCTACAAGCAACTCATAGTGTGGAACCCCGAAGACGAGGAAATCATTGGCGGCTACCGCTACCTGCCCGGCAACGAAGTGCAGCTCTACGACAACGGACAGCCACGCCTCGCCACCTCACACCTCTTCCACTTCTCCGAACGCTTCATGAAAGACTACATGCCGCAGGCAGTAGAACTGGGACGCTCGTTCGTCACCCTCGAGTACCAAAACACACGGCGCTCGGCGGGCAAGAGCCTCTTCGCCCTCGACAACCTGTGGGACGGCCTCGGCGCACTGACCGTGGTGATGCCCAACGTCAAGTACTTCCTCGGCAAAATGACCATGTACCCCAGCTTCAGCCGCATGGGGCGCGACATGATACTCTATTTCCTCAACAAGCACTTCGGCGACCGCGAAGGACTCATCACCACCCTCAAGCCCATCAAGATAGAGGCCGACCCCAAATACCTCGCCTCGCTCTTCACTGAAGACGACTTCAAGGCTGACTACAAAATCCTCAACACCGAGGTGCGCAAACTGGGCTTCAACATCCCGCCGCTGGTCAACGCCTACATGGGACTGAGCCCCACGATGAAAGTCTTCGGCACTGCCATCAACGACGACTTCGGCGACGTGGAAGAAACCGGCATACTCATCGCCGTAGACGAGATACTGGCAGAGAAGCGCATGCGCCACATCAACTCCTTCGTAAGCGAGCACCCCGAAACCATCGACCTGCTCAAGAACGTACTCAACCCGCCATTCAAGAAATAAGCAGACACAACCAAATACCACAACAAAGAAATTCCAACAAAGGAATTCCAACGAAAGAATCCCAACGAAAGAATACTAACAAAGGAATCCCAACAAAGCCGCACGGCCCCCTCAACGAGCCGCGCGGCTTTTTTTTTGTATCAACCTCACGCCCAGAAGCCCAAAGCATAAGATTTTACGAACTCGTGCGGAAAATGTGATGAAACACCCAAAAACTCGTGCGAAAAATGTGATGAACGCACCCAAAAGTCGTGCGGAAAATGTGGTAAAGAGACTTCAAAGTTATAAACAAGGACTTAAAAAATTTTTATGCGGACTTAAAAAATTTTCGTGCGGACTTAACGAAAGAATTTCCGTGGAAACGCTGCAACGTTTCGCCCCGAAACGTTGCTTTGTTTCGCCCGAAACGTTG
>CAVGQS010000095.1:0-9538 GCA_963631415.1 Lactococcus garvieae
CCTAAAGCTTGCGACGTCTCCGCCGATACGCTGCGCCGCTTCGGTCTAGTCATCGCAGAATTTCCGCGGAAATTTTTTCGTTAAGTCCGCACGAAAATTTTTTAAGTCCGCACAAATTTTTTTTAAGTCCTACTTTATAACTTTGAAGTGCTTGCGAGCTGTCCCCCTGTTGCTTTATGACCATTTGTTGGCCGTTTTTGGTTTGTTTGGCTGTAGGGGACTGCCCGGTCAAAAAAAAATCCGCAGCCCTGGTGGTTAGGGTTGCGGATTTGGCAAGAGTCTTGTAGAGTTTCGGAGGGGGGTTGCGGACAGCAATAGTTGTTTATATGCCAATTTGGTCTCGCTGTTTTCCTCGCCAATCTGTCGGCAGGCTAATATGTCGCAAACTAATCGCAACACGCCTAGCCTGTCGAGAGTCTAATCTGCCGTCAGTCTATCGTCAGCAATTCGTCGGCGTCGGTCAGGTAGTTGCCGCTGCGGTAGTCGCACTTCACTCTCCACTCCTGCTTGCCGCTGCCCTCAGCCGCCGTCTGCACCGTCTTGAGTCCGTAGCGGTGGTTGATGGCGTCAATCTCGCGCATCAGTCGGGCGCGCTCGGGGCGGTTGTGTATGGGGTCGAAGAGATTGCCCTCAATGCTCTCGTTGGGCTGTATGTCGCTCACTATCACGCCCGAGCGCTTGTACTTTATGCCCTCGCGCCACACTTTCTGCAGTGCCTGCATGGCGGCCTTGGTCAGTTCCAGCGTGTCGCTCGTGGCCACCAGCAGGCTCACGGTGGCAGAATTGGCGTATTGCTGGAGGTCTTCCCTGAAGCGGTTGCTCGCCACGAAGACCGTCACGCTCTTTGCCGCCGACGCCTGGCCGCGCAGCTTGTTGGCGCAGCTGCTGGCAAAGGTGGCTATGGAGGCTTTCATCGATTCAAGGTCAGATATCATCTCGCCAAAGCTGCGCGACGTGCAGATGGTCTTCTTGCGTTGCAGCTCGGCGGTGTCGATGCAGGGGTGGCCGTTCAGTTCGAGCCACACCTGCACTCCGGGCTTGGTGAGGTGGCTGCTCACCCACCCCTCGCTCTTGTCGGCAAACTCCAGCGTGTTGCGCACGCCGTGGTATTCCAGTTTGGCCAGGGTGTGTCTGCCTATGCCCCACACGTCGCCCAGCGGGAAGAGGTCCAGCGCCTTGCGCCGCTTCTCGTCGGTGTCTATCATGCACACGCCCCCGTAGCCCTTGTGCTGCTTGGCAAACTTGCTGCCCATCTTGGCCAGGGTCTTTGTCGGGGCGATGCCCACGCTCACCGGCACGTCGGTGTAGAGCAGAATCTTGTGCCTCAGTTCGCGCATCATCTCTACCAAGCCGAAGTGTTTCTCGTAGCCCCGCAGGTCGCAGAAACTCTCGTCAATGCTGTATTGCTCCACCTGGCTCACGCTCTCGCGAATGATGCTCACAATGCGTTTGCTCATGGCGGCATAGAGCATCATGTTGGTGGAGAACACGCACACCTTGTGGCGCCTGATTATGTCTTTCACCTTGAAGACGGGGTCGCCGCGGTGCAGTCCCACAGCCTTGGCCTCGGGCGTCAGGGCGACTATGCAGCCGTCGTTGCTCGAGAGCACCACCACGGGCTTGTCGCGCAAACCGGGGTGAAACACCTTCTCCACAGAGCAAAAGAAACTGTTGCAGTCTATCAGCGCAAACATAACCGTCGTCTAAAACATTGTCTGATTGGAACCTTTCGTTCCCCTTAAAAAACTCTCGCCTCTTTACAATCTTCGTCCTCTTGAAGTTGTCTGCCACCTATCCCCTCGCCTTGTGCACCACATAGGTCACCACTCCCCACACCGAGAAGTCGTCGTTCTCCGTAACGCGTATCTCGGGATAGTTGGGATTGGCGGGCACCAGCCAGCCCTCTCCGTCGCGCATCTCGAAGTGCTTGAGCGTATATTCGCCGTTCAGCTCACACACCGCCACCTCCGAGGGCGACGGGTTGCGGTTGCTCTTGTCCACTATGATGATGTCGCCGCTGTGTATGTCGGCGTCAATCATCGAGTCGCCCTCCACGCGGATGAGGTAGCTGGCGTTGGGGTGCGGACAAATCATGCGCAGCAGGTCTATGTCCTGGCTCTTCTCGTCGTTGTCAAGCGGAATGGGGAACCCCGCCTTGACCCTCAGGTCGAAGAAGGGCAGCTTCAGCTCGCCCAAGTCCACCGCCGGATAGACTTTGCCCAGTTTGCCGAACGCCGCCTCGGCGCCGCCTAGGGCCTTCGCTATGCAGGTCTTGATGAAGTCCGTCTTGCTCTCCTGTCCGTCTATCACCCTTGCCAATGGCTCGGGCGCGCGAAATGTGTAGAGCTTGCTGCCGGTCGACGGGCGGCCCGCACCGGGTCTCGCCCCGCCGCGCTTGCCTTTGGGGTTGTCGTATTCTTCTGCCATGTGCCGCTATACCTTATATATATTATATCGCCCGCAAAAATACGTTTTTCTTTTGATATCCGTGTTACGATATCAAAACAATTCGATGCCGCGGCGCACAAAATCCGATGCCACTGCCGCCCGTCAAAAAGCCTCGACCTTGACGCCAATCGAGAGGCTCAAGATGTCGCGCAGGGACAGGTAGCTGTTTTGCACGTACGACAGCACGGCGAGGTCGTAGGTCGACAGCTCGTAGCAAAACGAGATGGCCTTGCAGTAGCGGCGCTTGGGACCGGGTATCTCCCACCTGATGCGCTGCCCCAGAAAGATGTGGGCGCGTATCGCAGTGGGGAAACCGTAGTATTTGTGGGGGTATTTCGACGGTTCGCGCACCCAGAACTCCTCGCCCGTGATGGTGTTTATCAGCAGGCCCGTCGCCAGTGGCTCGTACTGGAAGTTCCACACCAGGGGTATGCGGAATGGTATGTAGGTCTGCCTCAGCGTGAAGGTCATGTGGTTGTGGGGCGTATTGTGTTTTGGCAACCAGCCAAACATGAAGTCGGTCTCCCACAGCCGCCGCTCCTGCCCGCCGTAGTGCCAGCCCAGTCCGAGGTTAATCATGCCCACATTGCCGGCATACTGCAGCCGCGCCTGGTTGGGTATGAGGCTGTGCCAGAAGCGGTTGTAGGCCTCCATCTTGTGCTTGTAGTATTCGGGCGTGCCCTTCAGGGGCTTCTGCCGCTTCGCCGCCTTGGTGCTGTCGGCTTCTGCCGGCAGCGAGCACTCCTCGTCAGTGTCCAGCGACACCAGGGGGACTTCCTGCGCCCTCAGCGCCATGGGCAGGCACCACAGCAGCGCCCACACCGCCACCACTCCCGTTCTAAGCGTGCTTGATTTCATAGGTGTAAGAATCTTTTGTGACGGTATAGACTATGTAGATTTTGTCGTCTGCCGAACTGCACTCATAGTATACGGGGCCCTCGTCGCCAAAGGGCTTGTACTCCTTCAGCTTGTGGTCGTGACCGCAGATGCAGAACAAGAGGCCGGGGTACTGCACCATGCGGAAGTTGAAGTAGTCCGCCACGTTGTCGTTGAACTGGTACATATTGGGCCCCACGTGCATCGCCACCACGGTGTTGGTGACGGAATCGGGCAGCGACGCCAGGTCGTTCTTGATGAAGGTGAAGTTGGGAATGTCGTCCGAGTAGTCATACTCGTAGGCGTTGGTGTTGAGCACCAGCAGGTGCAGGAACGAGGCGTTGAGGCTGAAGTTGTCGGGGCCGTACATGAGTTTGTAGGACGACTCGCCCGAGCCGATGCAGTCGTGGTTGCCGATGACGCAGATGTAGGGCACCCTCAGCCTGTTCATCAGCGTGCGCGTCCACTCAAACTCCTTGGCCACGCCAAAGTCGGCCTGGTCGCCGGTGTGTATCACGAAGTCGAGGTTCTCTATCTCGTTGATGCTGCTTATCATGGCCTCCGTCTCGTCATACCACCGCTGGGTGTCGCTTATCTGCGCAAAGCGTATGGTGTCCTTGCCGGCGCACTGGCTCTCTATCAGCTTCACGTTCTTGGCGGTGAGTCCCGTCTCGCCGCTTATCCTCACGTCGTAGGGGTGGTAGTCCATCATGTCGCACCCCTGCAGCGCGGCGAGCACTGCGCACACAGCCGCTGCTACGCCAAGCCTCCTGGCCAGCATGTTACAGAAACTCTTCGCCATGGGTGCCTACAATAGTCTTATGCCGCTGTCGGCAATCTCTATCAGCCGCTCCTTGTAGAGCGCGCCCACTGCCCGCTTGAAGGTCTTCTTGCTCACTCCAAACCTCTCGTATATGTCCTGCGGGTCGGACTTGTCGCTCAGGGCCACGAAGCGGTTGGGGCTCTGCCTCAGGGCGTTGAGCAGCACCACGCTGAAGTCCTCCACGTGCTGCCTGCCGCCCTCCTGCAGCGCGAGGTCCACTTTGCCGTCGGGGCGTATGTTCTTCACGAAGGCCTTCACCTCGTCGCCTATGGCAAGGGGGCGGAAGAGCTCGTTGTCGTATATCATCGCCTCGCAGCCGCAGTCCAGCACTATGGTCTTATAGCCCAGGTCGGTGTGCTTGAAGACCAGCGCGTCGACCTCCTGGTGGGGGCTCAGCGAGCGCGACGTCTCCTTCAGGTGCCTGGCTATGCGCGCCGACCCCACTATCCTGCCGGTCAGCTCGTCTACATAGATGTACACCACGTAGCGCTTCCCCACCTGCATCTTCACCGTCTGCTCGCTGAAGGGCACAAACAGGTCCTTGAGCAGTCCCCAGTCGAGGAACGCCCCGTATTCGTTGAGCCAGCTGACCCTCAGGCAGGCGAACTCGCCCACTTTGGCTAGGGGGCGCTCGGTCGTAGCCACGGGCTTGTTAGACTGGTCAAGGTATACGAACACCTCCACCTCGTCGCCGGGGTGCATCTCGGGACTGGTGTAGCGCCGGGGCATGAGTATCTCAAAGCCCTCGCCGCCGTCCAGGTAGGCTCCGCTGTCAGTGAAGCGGTTTATGGTCAGTTTGTTGTAGTCTCCTAGTTTTACCATGTTTGGGTTTATGGTTGTGTCAAAAAATTGTGTTCAGTCTTCTGCCGGGGCAGTGCAGCCGTGCGGCAGCTCCGCCGGCGCAACATCGCTGGCCACCGCCTCGTCCACCAGGCCGTCCTTGAGGTGGATGGTTCTGTCGGTCAGCGTGGCGAGCCGCTCGTCGTGGGTCACTATCACGAAGGTCTGGTTCAGCTTGTCTCTCAGGTCAAAGAAGAGCTGGTGCAGCTCCTCCTTGTTCTTGCTGTCGAGGCTCCCCGACGGTTCGTCGGCGAGAATAATGCGGGGGCTGTTCATCAGCGCGCGAGCCACCGCCACGCGCTGGTTCTCGCCGCCGGACATCTGCTTGGGCCTGTGGTTGCGGCGGTCGGCGAGCCCCATCATGTCGAGCAGTTCGTCGGCGCGGCGCCCTGCCTCCCTCACTCCCTTGCCGGCTATCAGCGCCGGCATCATCACGTTTTCGCGGGCCGAAAACTCCGGGAGCAGCTGGTGGAACTGAAACACGAAGCCTATCTCTGAGTTGCGCAGCCTCGCCTGCTCTTTCTGCCTGAGCCGCGTCACGTCCTTGCCGCACAGAGTAACCGAGCCCGATGTGGCGGTGTCGAGCAGCCCCACTATCTGCAGCAATGTCGTCTTGCCGGCACCGCTGGGACCCACTATGCTCACTACCTCGCCCTGCACTATGTCGAGGTCGATGCCCTTGAGCACCTCCAGCTCGCCAAACCTCTTGGTCAGCCCTCTTACGCTAACTACCGTGTCTGCCATATATATAATAAGGTATATGTGTGTGTGTGATTATTTCAAACCTGTGTTGAACGCCGACAGCCTCTTCTCCATGCCGTACTGGTCCGGATAGATTATCATGACGCTGTTGTCGGCAAAGTGCTGTCCCACTATCGAGGGCAGCTTCATCATCGTGGGGTGATACGACGGGGCGCCGCTGCGCGCGGCTATGAACACCACCATGTGGCTCTCGTCCACCTGCTGCCTCAGCTCCACTATTCTGTCGTAGTCGCCAAACGGGCAGTGCTGTATCCTGACCTTGCCGTAGTGCTTGGCCTGGCGCTTGCAGATGCGCATCCACTCCTCGTCCTCGCAGTAGAAGACGGTCTGGCAGTCCAGCTGGCGCCCGAGCCTCAGCACGTGGTTCAGCCAGCGCACGAAGCCCTCCTCCTTGCCCGCCCTCTGCGGCACTATCACGTGTATGCGCCTTATGGTGTTGAGCGGGCGCATCGTGTGGAGAATGATTATCTGGCGCGTTATCGTGGCGAGCATCTCCGGGATGACGCTGCCGAAGCCGGTGGCAGCCTTGCCGCCCGTGAGGTGGTAGCCCATCAGTATCTCCGAGGCCTCAAAGTCTTTCATCAGGTGCGACAGCCCCGTCACGGGGTTCACGCTCGAGCGCACCACCTTCTTCAGGTTGACGCCCGCCGACGCAGCCACCACGGCGGCGTCGTTGACCATCTGCCTGGCTGCGTTGAGCTCGCGCTCGTTGCCCACGGCGTCGAGCACCAGCCTCACTCCCACCAGCGGCGTGGTGCTGCGGTGGGGGCGCATCAAGATGGCAGCGGTGATGAGATTGCGCATCGACTCGGTGCGCGACAGCGCCACGAGCAGCTTGTCCTCCACGCCCATCTGCTCGTCGTCGCTCACCTCGTTGAGGCTTATGCGCTTCGACGCCGCTGAGGTGACGAAGGCGCTGAATACGCAACTGAACAATATGAGCAGCACCACCGCGTTGAGCAGCGTGTCGTCCACGAGCGGAGCGCCCGAGGGCAGCGTCAGCCTGCGCCCCACCATCACTATGGCGAGTCCGCCGGCGGCATGCGCTGAGGTGAGTCCCGTCATCATCAGGCGGCAGTCGGAGCCGAGCTTGAACATGGCGGCGGTCAGCCACGCGCCTATGCACTTGGACAGCAGCGCCACCACCACTACCACAGCGGTGACTATCAAGGCCTGCTCGCTTGCCACCAGCAGCCTCACGTCTATCAGCATGCCCACGCCAATCAGGAAATATGGTATGAACAGGGCGTTGCCCACAAAGTCGATATGGTTCATCAGCGGCACGGAGGCAGGTATGTAGCGGTTGAACACCAGGCCCGCCAAGAAGGCGCCGAGCACGCCCTCCAGCCCGAGGCTGTCGCTCACGGCGGCGCTCAGCAGCACCATACACATCACAAAGATGTACTGCAGCACGTCGTCAGATATCTTGCGAAACACAAAGCGGATAATCCGGGGGCAGATGAAAATCACGGCAGCCATATACACCGCAAACTTCACCACTATCAGCAGCCACGACCACGAGCCGCCACCGCCCTCAAACGTCGAAGCCATCGACGCCAGCACAAACAGCGACAGCACCAGCGATATCATCGTGGCAACCACCGACAGCGTGACGCCACGATGCTGAGCCAGGCCGTAGCGCGACGCAATGCTGAACGCCACCATGGTGTGGCTCGACAGTATGCACGCCACCAGTATCGACGCCGCCTCGCTCATGCCCAGCAGCCAGAACGACGACGCATAGCCCATGAGGAACGGCACGCCGAAACTCATCAGGCCGAACGTCACCACCTGCTTGCGGCTGGTCTTGAGCGCCGACATGTCCATCGACAGCCCTGCCGTAAACATGATGTAGTAGAGACCCACCTGGCCGAAAATCTCAAAACTGGCGTCCCTCTCCAAGATGCCAAACCCGTAGGGGCCCACCAGCACGCCGGCAAGCACCATGCCCACCAGAGGCGGAATCCTCAGGCGCTCAAACAGCACCGGAGCCGCCAGTATCAGCAGCAGCACACAGAAGATTATCCATGTGGGGTCGGCTATGGGGAATATGTCGGAAAACGATATCATCAGAACTATCTGCGTATTACTGTCTTGCGTTATTGACGGGACATTGCTGTCGGGACGTTACCGTTGGCATTACTGCTTGGCGTTGTTATTTTGGCGTTGCGCCGCACAATGCGCCAGATGTCCGAAACCCGCATCTTGGGCAGCGGTGGCGCCACGTCGGTTTAAGTTACAAAATTAACTCTTTTTCAGTCAAATCAATGCCGTTTTGACGCCAAATCGGGGACTCAGCGCCCCACCAATGCGCCACCCCCTCAAAAACACGGCTGCACACACGCCAATTACGCATTCTTTTTATTATTTTTGCACACTGGTCGGCACTCGGAGCAGCAAGAAGACTGCGCCAGCCGCCACACCACACACAAACAAAGACAACACACTAAAACACACACAACTAACACTATCACGCAGATGAACGTAGCTATCGTGGGCGCCAGCGGTGCCGTAGGACAAGAGTTTATGCGCATACTTGCCGAGCGCAATTTCCCCATCGACGAACTGACACTGTTCGGCTCAAGCCGCTCAGCCGGCAGGCAATACACCTTCAAGGGCAAAACCTGCACAGTCAAGGAACTCCGCCACGGCGACGACTTCAAGGGCATCGACGTAGTCTTCACCTCTGCCGGAGCCGGCGTCTCGAAAGAATACCTTGACGACATCACACGCTACGGAGCCGTCATGATCGACAACTCCAGCGCCTTCCGCATGGACACCGACGTGCCACTCGTAGTGCCCGAATGCAACGCCCAGGACGCGCTGGCGCGCCCCCGCGGCGTGATAGCCAACCCCAACTGCACCACCATCATGATGGTAGTAGTGCTGCAGCCCATCGAAAAACTCTCCCACATCAAGCGCATACACATCTCATCCTACCAGAGCGCGTCGGGAGCCGGAGCCGCAGCCATGGACGAACTCAAGCAGCAATACAAGGAACTGGTAGAGACCGGCGAGGCCAAGACCATCAAGAAGTTCCCGCACCAGCTCGCCTACAACGTCATTCCGCAAATCGACGTGATGACCGAGACCGACTACACCAAGGAGGAAATGAAGATGTACAACGAGACACGCAAAATCATGCACTCCGACGTGCGCACCTCAGCCACCTGCGTCAGAGTCTCCTCGCTCCGCTCCCACTCCGAAGCCGTGTGGATTGAGACCGAGCAGCCCCTCAGCGTCGACGACGTCCGCAAAGCCGTAGCCGCAGCGCCCGGATGCACCCTCGTCGACGACCCACAGAACTACGTCTACCCCATGCCGCTCGAGTCGGCAGGCAAAGACGACGTCTACGTAGGCCGCATCCGCAAGGACCTCGCCAACGACAACGGCATCACACTGTGGCTCACCGGCGACCAAATCCGCAAGGGTGCCGCCCTCAACGCCGTCCAGATAGCCGAATACCTCATCAAGGTCGGCAACATCAAGTAAACAGACCGCCAAACCCCCTTTGCCAACACGCAAACCCCGTTTTTACAACACATAAGACACAAGGGCAGAATTCGCACCACCGAATTCTGCCCTTTTTCATTACGCCGCCGCCACACCAAAAGCCACCCCAAAGCCACCCCCTCCGCACCCCAACAACACTTAAGAGTTTTTTGTGCGGACTTAAAAAAATTTTATGCGGACTTAAAAAATTTTCGTGCGGACTTAACGAAAAAATTTCGGGCGAAACGCTGCAACGTTTCGCCCCGAAACGTTGCTTTGTTTCGCCCGAAACGTTGC
>CAVGQS010000096.1:0-9438 GCA_963631415.1 Lactococcus garvieae
CAAGCTTCAGGTGACTTGAGCTTCGTTAAGTCCGCATAAAAATTTTTTAAGTCCTATTTTTCAATCGCTAAAGTACTACTTAAAAATTCTTTAGTGCGCACAAAACGTAACGCGCTGAAAATGAGGCATACAAGAACTGCGCGAATTTTCACGAAAAGGGCTTTTTGGGGCACAAGGTTCGGTGGTTCGAATGTTAGAGGGTTTTAGCGGACAGCAATAAAAAAAAATCCCCTGACCGCCACTCGGCAGCCAGGGGATTTTTTTGTTGCTGGAACAACGCCACGTTAAAAAAGCGTCACTAATGACAGTTTTTCAACGTGCAGAAACTAACAAGACCATTCGGATATTGCTGCAGAGAATTGCTCCCTGCACTACCCTATCGCCTCCTTGTCAAGCAAAAAGTCGAACAGGCCTATATTGAGGAAGCCATTATTGTCGTTGTAGGGGACAATGTCATGGCGCACCACAATAATCTTCCGGAAAGAGTCGTCGATGCGCTTCAACGATGCCATTTCTTGCTCGCGCTTGTCGTCGTCGGGCATGTCAAATGCAGACTGGATATAGTAGCGCACGCTCCCCTTGTTGGCCACAAAGTCCACCTCAAGCTGTTTAGTAGAGGATGCGGTCCTCACAGTCACGGTTCCCACATCTACCCTGTATCCGCGCCGCCTCAGTTCATTGTAGATTACGTTCTCCATGATATGGTTCTCTTCGTTCTGCCTGAAGTCCAACAAAGCGTTTCTTAGCCCGACGTCCTGAAAATAGTACTTTGAGAGTGTGCCTATGTACTTCCTTCCCTTGACATCGTAGCGCATCGACTCCTCTATCAAGAATGCATCCTGCAGATATTTCAGGTATTTGGCTATAGTCTTGTCAGAGAGCGTCACGTTCTTCACGCTCTTGAACGTTCTGGAGAGTTTGTTCGGATTGCAAGGCGAGCCAATGGTAGACGCCATGACGCGCATGACTTCCACAAACTCTTCCGAATTTTTCAGTCCGTTACGCTCGATGATGTCGCGCGCGTAGACGGTTTCGCAGAGCGAGCGGAGATAGTCCATGCGGCTTTCCGCAGAGTCAGACTCCCACACGTATGGCAACCCGCCGTATATATGGTAGTCCCTCCAAAGAGCCGACCTGTCGCCGCCCTTGGCAGCATAGAGTTCTGCAAACGAAAGCGGGTAGAGATGTATCTCCAGGCCCCGGCCTCTGAATTCAGTGGCCACGTCAGTGGAAAGGAACCGCGAATTGCTGCCCGTTACATACACGTCCACATTGTCCATGTGCATGAAACTGTTGAGCACGTCCACAAACTGGTCAAGCAGCTGCACCTCGTCGAGGATCAGGTAATACTGTCCCTTGTCAATGATTCTGCTGTCCACATAGTCCAGCAACTTGTGCGGGTCGCGCAAATCGGCATTGCGGAAGTTGTCGAGCGAAATCTCAATTATATGCTCATGGCTAACGCCCGACTCCAACAAATGGAGATGAAACAACTGAAAGAGCAAAAACGACTTGCCGCAACGTCTCAGTCCCGTTACGATTTTAATCATATCGCTATGCTTTGCGGCGATAAGCCTGTTTAGATAATAGTCGCGTTTTATAATCATAGCCTACTCCGAGTTTTTTACATTAGTGTAAGTTTCTCGAAGTGCAAAGTTATGCAAAAGCACGTATTCCACAAATTTTTGAGGCAAAAATCGTGTTTTAGTGTAATTTCTTCGGAGTAGTCGCCATCTGACAGCAGCACAAGCGCCCTCGCCTGGCAAAATCCGATTATTTGTTTGGAAAATTTCAAAAACAGCCCGATTATTTGTTTGGATTTTTCAATTTTCAGGCATATTATTTGTTTGGAAAATTTAATTTTGCAGTAGCATGACACTGAAAACCAAAGAAATAATAAGCTTGGGGCAATGCAAGAATTTTGGAACCGCGAATAAGACGAATCTGGCGAATGCGGAGAGCAATAAAGAACCACGGATAGCACGAATTTTGGGAGCCTAACCCAACCCTTCCCTGAAAGGAAGGGCTATGTGTCGCGGAATCAACGCATAACGCAACACGCAAAACATTTATAGCGAACACTGATAGCACAAACAAACACAGATATGCTTTCGCCGGGGCGAAAGACGGGGGGCCGACTATCGGCATAGAAAAAACGAACACGAATCCCGCGAATCTCACGAATAAGACCGCCAGCACACTCTTACGTTCCCAGCCTCTCACGGACTCAAATTCGATTCGTGTTCAAAAAAATGTCCACCGTCGCATCCGTTAAATCTGTGCTATCCGTGATTTAAAATAAAAATGAATGGCGCGGGGAAAATTCTGTGCGTTCTGTGAGTTCTGTGTTCGTTTATTTATGTTATTAAAAAAGCCCTCGGCGAATGCCGAGGGCTTTTTCTGTGGTTGGGCAAATTAATGCCTGTGGTTATTCATCAAGTCCGCCTTGGAAGGCGTTGGAGTTGAATTCATAGTAGCTGCTGGTGTAGCCGTCTTCCGTGATGGCTTCGTCCTTGGTGGGAGTGGTGCCGCTGGTGCTGTCGTAGCCAGTTACTGTCAGCGAGGTGGCAATCATGCTGGCTTGTGCTATGCGCACGATGTCCAGCGCGGGGGATGTATATGCTTTCTTGTTCATTTGTATTTTTAGTTTGATTACATGGCGATGAACACCTTGCCGTTCTGGATATACATGCCGCCCTTGGTGGTGCTGGTAACCTTGCGGCCCTGCAGGTCGTAGACGGGTGCGTCGCTGTCGCTCACTGTTGCGGTCTCGGCTGTCTCGATGCCGGTCGGGTCGTCGGCCAGAGAGATGGGAATGAACTGAGCAGAGGCGGCAGAGGGATCCGAGCTGACCGCGGCAGTGCTAAGCTGGAGCCAGCACTTGTGGCCGTCGAGCGTGATGCTGGTCAACAGCTTCATGAAGCCGGACACGTGGGTGTTGGTGTTGGTGGCGAAGGCGTAGTTGCCGTCGCTCGATTCGCCTTTGATGCTGGTAGCCACCACGTTCGGCACCAGCGTGTTGCTCTTGATAACAACCTCGTCCTCGGGCACCTGGGTAGCGAAGTATACGGTCTCGCCTTCAGTTCCCTTGACGATGACGCCAGTGTTGGCAGGAATTATGTTATCCTGCAGCTCTTCAAGCATGAGTTTGCCGTCTTCGGGACTCGAGGGCGCATAGTATACGCCCGTCTCTTGGTCGGTCTCGCTGAGCAAAGCCACCTTCACAGGAGCGGAGAACGTAGACCAGCCGTTGGAGCCGATGGTGAGCGGGAGGGTGGTTACCTCTTCCACATAGAACTTGAAGCCAGTGACGTCGTCGCCGGGTGCGCTGGCACCGTCAGCGTAGCCATCGTAGGCCCCATGGAGATAGCGGTCGTTCTGCACCTTCTGATAGTCTACGTCAGTCAGGTAATAATAAACCACGTTATACGACGTCGTCGCATCGCTTGTCTTGCTGAAGTAGAGAGAGGTGCCGACGCTGCCTACTGCCGCCTGGTTAAGCATATAGTCAGAGCTTATGCCTACGAAGCGCCCGTTGGTGTAGCCCAAGAGGTGAGTGCCGGTGAAGTAGAAGATGCGGGCAGCCTCTTGTGCTGCTGTGGGGTCAGAAGTGGTACTCTGCATTGCCAGACGACCACTCATTGCTGTAGACATTTCCGAAGTCAGGTAATGCGTAGTAGTAGTTTCACAAATGGTATAGAACTTGCCGGGCTGCGGCATAGATTCGGCTGCGGTCTCGTCGGCTTCGGTCACCTCCTCAAACAGGAATGTGCTGCCGGTATCGGTAGACGCATTTTCGTTGTTCCACACTCCCAACTGGTTGTTTACGTCGTTGACATAGGCATTTTCAACATCCTTAATCTGGAACACGAATCCGCTGTTGCCATTGGTCTTCAGCACCAGCGTAGTGCCTTCAGCGGTGTATTTGCCAATCTCATTGTTGTCGCCGCTGTTAGTGAACGAAACAGCTGCGCCCGTCATGCGGTTGTACATCTTGTAGCCGTTCTCCACTCCGTCAACCTTGGCGAAGCAATACATGCTGCCGTAGGTCAGGCCTGTGGGAGTGCTCTTCACCACATTGTGGTTAATCTCGTCGTAGATATCATACACGCAGTACTTGGCGCCGCGTATGTTCAGGTTGTACCAATGGAGGTTGCTGTCGTCAAAGTAGCCGTTGCTAACGGTGCTCGTCTTGAACGGGAAAGTTGCCACAATGCTCGACTTCATCATGTTGGGGTTCAGTATCGCCAGCTTGCCGTCCTTCACGGTCACGCCGCTGGTGGTGTAGCATGCGTACCAAGGCATTTTGTCGCCGTCGGCATACTCCGTTTCTTTATAGACGAGCTTGTTCGTGTCGTCATACTGTCCGCCCTCGAAGACGACGGTGCCCATCGGCTTCTCCACTGCGATGAACACAATGTCAGAATTCTTGACTGTGCTTGCGGTCGCCTCGCGCCACGTGCCCAGAGAAATGTTATAGTTGCTCAGATAGGCGCCGTCCGTGCCCCTGGCCTTGAAGAGGTTCAGGTCATTGCCGTCGGTAGTCTTCGTTAAGGTGTAGTCGAAAGTCGTTCCCGTTGTAGTGAACTTGCACGAACCGTTGCCGTCGTTGATTGTGAGATACTTGTTGGCACCAGCTGCCAGGTTCTGGATTTTGAAACCGGAGAACACGTCGCCGCTAATCATAAACAGGTCGGGGAAGTCTTCGGTAGTGAAAGAATTTGCAGGAATGCTTGTGTCGCTTTCATACTTGGCGTACCTGCCAGCCTCCATCACCTGAATCCTGTACCACTTGGTGTCTTCGGCAAACTTGCCGTCAGAGGCGAGGGTCGAGGTTACGAAAGGCAGAGTAACCGTCTCGTCCTTGGTGTAGGTGTATTCCACCGTCTTGCTCGCCGTCACCACTCCAGACTCAGGCGCAGTAGATGCCGTCGTATATCCATAGATTGTCTTCGGAGCAGTATAAGTGTAAGTCTCAGATGGCGAAACGAGGTCTATGGACGAGCAGTAGACATCCTCGCCGCACACGGCGTTGTACAGCACCTCCACCACGTCAACATCCTCGGTAGTCATGCTCACTACAGAAACCTTATACTTCGAGTTGTCGCCGCCACCGCTCCAACCTACAACATAGCTGTTGTCGCCGGAGGTTATCTGGTCGAAGCACTGTCCGTTAGAGCCCTTGATGGTTATGGTGCCATCGCTGTTGTCTGCGATAGAGAATGTTTCAGCCGTAGAGCCGTCATAGCAAGCCTTGCTCGCGTTCAGCGCCTGAACATAACTGCCGGTCGTCACGTTCTTGAACGTATAGGCGCCAGCCGTTCCGCCCACTTCGAAGATATGAGTATTGTACACAGATTTGCCCTTTTCGCATCCTGTTTCGCACAATTTCAGCTGAGCGGTAGAACCCACATTGTCAATCGTCACGTCGCTCAACGACGGACCCTCAGTAACATACTTGCCCGTGGCGTTGTTGTAGAGCATCACATACGAGCCAATCGTCAGCGTCGTGGGCGCGGAGAGGGACTCAACAGAGGTGATGTTGCACTGCGTAGTCTTAGCAGGCAGCAGCACCATAGGCTGGCCGGCAGACTGAGTCTTGAAACCCGTACCGTAGTCGGATGCCCAGTACTGCGTCTTGTCGTCATTACCGATAATCCAAACACCCTCAACAGTGCCAGTGGACGGCAGTTCAGACTTCGTCTCGTCGGAGGCTGTCTCTACGTACACGTCATTACCGCAAACATAGCTCTGGCCATAGTCGTAGGCACGGATCCACACGTAAGCTTTCTTGGTCGTCAAGTTTCCGCTTCCGTCCACATACAGTCCGTCGGCATTGCGCATTGTGCACTGACCGCTTTCAGAATCTACCACCTCAATAGTCCAGAACATACTGGGGTCATAAGTAGAGAGCGTAGACGGCTTGGAACTAGCGCCGTGGCTCACCTTCATAGCGCCGTCAGAGCTATAGAAGAAACCTGTCCAGTCAGTGGAGCCGTTGTACCAGCACGCATTGTAAACAAAATACGAGCCAGACGTCAGAGTCTTAGTGCGCGTTGTTCCGGGCTTGAAAATGCCCGCTTGTCCGCCAACGCACCACAGCGCCAGCAGACACAAGAATAATAGTTTTCTCATACGCTTAGTTATTAAAGTTGATTGTTGAATTAGTCTTTCTTCATGGTTGCCCGCTGCCCTATCGCCTCGCGCGCATACATTATTATATATGCAAACGACAACCGACCGGCGGAATCGCTCCCGCCGTCCGGCTGCCGTGCTTATGAGTTCTTATGTTTGTTACTGCAAAAATTACCCCCCCCAGCCACGGACCTATCGTCCACAGCAAGTCTGCATACATTCTGCACATATCTGAGGCAAGTGTTCATCTTGAGTTGGTTCAGCGGAGTCCCCCCCCGTTTTCATGATTTTGCGCCCCGTTGCGGCGCCCCAGGTTTTCCTAAAGTGCAAAGGTAGCAAATTTACGAACAAATCCACTAACTTTTCCCCAATTTTTTACCCAAAAATATTTTTTCCAGCGGCACACACCAAAAACCGCCAACAACTGACGTTAAGCGTTAAACGTGTTACGTTAGTCGCGGAGAGCAAAAAAAAACGAACACGAATCGCACGAATTTGCACGAATCTGAGTCCATGAGAGCCGATTGCACACCTTCTATATTCGTGCTATTCGTGCTATTCGTGTTCAAAAAAAATAAAACCACGGATTCCACAGATTACACGGATTTTTCTATGCTTTCTGTGCCTTCTGTGTTCGTTTCCCGTCCGCCGCTGCCATTCTCCACGTTTCCGACCCAGGAAACAATATCTGTGTTGATTGTGTTATCTGTGTTCAAAATAAAAACCACGGATTTTATGCGGATTTTGTGGTGGACATTTTTTAACCACGAATCACACGAATCTCACGAATCTAAGTCCTTGAGAATCAGTCGTATTTAGTCGACATTCGTGAAATTCGTGAGATTCGTGGTTCTTTTTCTGTCCACCATTAGCCTTACCCACGTTTCGCTTGCGAAACAACATTCGTGCTATTTTTGTAATTCGTGGTTCTTTATTGTTCTCCGCGACCATTCGCCCGATTCGCCAGATTCGCGGTTTTCTTTTTCTATACCCTGAGCCGCCTTCGAGCCATTCTCACATTCGGGACAACATACGTTTTGCGTTGATAAAGCATCTTTGTGTTCAGCGCATGCCTCATGTTCATCGCCACTGAACACGTCGAATCATTGAACAAACTCCCTGGCAAGCCTGGCAGCATGCTCTATGATTATGCGCTTGTACTTTTCCTTCATCTCGCCAGACAGGAACGACGCGTCTATAGTCTCAAGCCATTTCGGCAATGCCTTGCGGAACTTGTTGCATATTCCTGCAATTACATTCTCCGCCAACCCAGATGCAAGCATGGCAGTCCTAAAATCTCTATACTGGAGTTTGCGCTTCTTTCCGTTCAATGCCAGCGCCAGCTCTTCATTATCCTCGGGCATAACAAGAGCAGTAGACAGAAGGTCGTAGGCAGGAGTCAACGAATAGCCTGTTCCGGGATTAAACAGCGAGAAGTTCTTCAGATGCATGTCTGCATTGCCGGCAAGCCACGAAAACACTATAACCTCCCAATAGTTTACCAAATCAAGCTGTGGAGTTGAGGAGTATTTCCGTATAGCCTTGGCTATTTGCTCATAAGAGCCAGAGTATTTGTACTCGGTGAGACGTTCTGTAATCTGACACATGTCCTCCATCGGGAGCTTGCGTCCGTCATCAAGGCGGTCTATTCTCCGCGTTATATAGCACAGTTCTCCGTCCGCAAATCGCACAAGGCCGTGCGGAACCACACTTATCTTGGCGACTTCGGCAAGCCGCATTGTGAGGTCCTCCGTCTCTGGCAGACAACCGAAGCGGTCTGACTGGGGCTTGAGGATAAAGCGCCCCCAAAGTCCCACTATGGTAAAACGCGTCGGCTCGTTCTTGCCTCCAGGGCTTACGTCGAGCGACAGTTTTGCCTGGACGCCCGTCAGCGTGGTCTGGCTCCTGATTACCTGTTTTGCCAATTCGCCTATGTCGCTTCGGCGATATGGCAAGACAGGCGCCTGCCTGGTGCCAAAAAGCCTGCGGGCACAAGCTGGGTGATAGTCAACCTGACCCTCTTTCAGTTCTTTATAACAACACAAACATTTAGCCATAGTCCTATTGATTATCTGCGTCCACAGGCACCACACTTACCGCGCCAATGCAGTCTTTGCAGCACGCCAGCAAAAGCGACATGCGGTCGCGCCCGTTTATCTTCCAGTTGTTCTCGGCTATGGCCAGCAGCCAGCCTTCGGGTATCAGTCCGTCAAAGAACGGAAACAACACACTGCTCCTGTATGGAACGTCCGTAAGGGGCAACGTGAGGCTGATTGCTTCCGCATTCGGCTTGCCCAAATATTCTGGAGCATACGCAAAGCAGAAGCCATTCTCATCCTCAGTCAGAAGACCGACAAACTGGTCGTAAAGATAAATCTTGCCCTGTTTCATAGCCAGTCATCCGTTTCTCAATCCACCACGCGAGGCGCATCGACAGGCCCCATTTCCTTGCCGAACAGAGCCAGCACCTGGTTCACTTTGTCGAGCCGCAGCGTCTGCTTGCCCTGCTCCATCTCGCGCACGAAGCGCAGCCCGACGCCCGACTTATACGCCAGTTCCACTTGCGTCAGTTTGCACTGCCGCCGCATTTCCTTGATGTATTTTGACAAATTATTGCTCATAGCGCACCGAGGTTTTATACCCGTTCGGTTGCAAAGTTACGGAATTTCCCCGAAATTAACCCCGAAATGGTATAAAACTTCTTTCACCCTATAGTCTGTGACCCTTGCTTTACCACCTCGGAATACGCTATCAGTTGTTCAAAAAGACGAACACGAATCGCACGAATCTGCACGAATCTGAGTCCATGAGAGCCGATTGCACTCCTTCTATATTCGTGCTATTCGTGTTCAAAAAAATAAAACCACGGATTGCACCGATTACACGGATATTTCTGTGCTTTCTGTGCCTTCTGTGTTCGTTTCCCGTCCGCCGCTGCCATTCTCCACGTTTCCGACCCAGGAAACAATATCTGTGTTGATTGTGTTATCTGTGTTCAAAATAAAAACCACGGATTTTATGCGGATTTTGTGGTGGACATTTTTTAACCACGAATCACACGAATCTCACGAATCTAAGTCCTTGAGAATCAGTCGTATTTAGTCGACATTCGTGAAATTCGTGAGATTCGTGGTTCTTTTCTTTGTCCACCTTTAGCCATCCCTACGTTTCCGCATGCGGAAACAACATCTGTGTTTATTTGTGTTATCTGTGTTCGTTTTTGCTCTAATCGACATCCGTGAAAATCCGTGCTATCCGTGGTTCTTTTTTTCTATGCCGTCAGCCTTCCCCACGTTTCCGCTC
>CAVGQS010000097.1:0-9435 GCA_963631415.1 Lactococcus garvieae
GGCCCCGTTGCTGGCGGTTAATATTATGTGTTGTTCTCTACATACGTAAAAAGCGCGGAGCCGTCTGTTGCTCGTTCCACGCAGTAAAGGCTCTGGCATCGCCCAAGTTGTCGAAACGAGCAACGCCGAAAGCCCCACGCCGATGTAAATATATAAAAGCCTTACCAACAGCGGACAACAAAGTCGTCCGAAGCCAATAACGGCCATATACAATACACCTCATGAGGCGTTCCCGTTGCTTTGTTTTTGACAACTTTGCTCGAACTGCCAGATTCTTACTGCGTCAAAACCAAAGCGTACAGTTACGCCTTTGTCATATGTATGTCCGCCCGACCTCCGCCCATTTGGAGCTTCCGGCAAGGAGAGGACTATGCAAAGATACTTGGATTTTCCTGTAAAGGTGCATATTTTGTCTATTTTCTTCATGTTTAGCCCTGTTTTTAACAGCTTACGAAGCAAAACAGAGTGAAATCTTCGTTTTTTGATGCTCTCCGTTCGTTTCCATCAAAAAAAGTTTGCCAATTCAGATATTCTATGTAACATTGCAACGTTAGTTCCAGCCGAGCCTCTTTGCAATGCTTAAATAGGCTGGGCTTTTTTTGTATGTGGTCTATGGTAAAGGGACATTTTGACAAAGTATCGTTTGTCGGCCTACATGCACCCATTTTTGCAAACTCCAAAGTCGCAACATCAATTCAAGGTAGGCGCTTCATTCGGTGAGGTTATGAACCAGTATCGTTTTGACAAGAAATTGCACATTCTCATCTTCAATGAGATTGAAAAGATTGAGATTGCCTCAGGGTAGCCATCATGAATATAACGGCTGACAGTTCCGGCGATATATTTTGGCTCACAAACTCCGTTCGTTTTCGTGACCAGAACATATTCAACAATAGCCTTACATTATTGACAAGAGAGTATTGTTGCCGCCCACAAAAAAAGCCGGCTTCCAAAATTTGGAAGCCGGCTTTTTCTTGTGGGACACATGCTCGGTCCTGTGTGCCTGCTGTGTGAGCAGATTAGAGGTCTTTGCCTATGTCGCGGCGATAGTATTTGTCGGTGAAGTTGATGGTCTCGGCAACTGCCATGGATTTCTGCAAGGCATCTTCCTTGTCCTTGCCGTAGGAGGTGACGGCTATCACGCGGCCGCCGTTGGTGACGAGCTGGTCGTCCTTCATGGCTGTGCCGGCGTGGAACAGTATGCTGTTGTTGGTGGTGTCGGTGCCGGTGATGGGGTAGCCCTTCTTGTAGTCCTGCGGATAGCCTCCGCTCACGAGCATCACGCAGACTGCGGCGCGCTCGTCGTGCTCTATTGCGTACTTGTCGAGGTCTCCGCTGGCTACGCCCTCAAATAGTTCCACGAGGTCGCTCTTGAGGCGGGGCATCACGGTCTCGGTCTCGGGGTCGCCCATGCGGCAGTTGTATTCTATCACCTTGGGCTGTCCGCCGCAGTTGATGAGTCCGAAGAAGATGAAGCCCTTATAGTCGATGTCCTCCTTGGCGAGTCCCTCCACGGTGGGGCGCACAATCTGGTCTTCAACCTTCTGCATCCACTCTTTGTCGGCGAAGGGTACGGGCGACACGCTGCCCATGCCGCCGGTGTTGAGGCCTGTGTCGTATTCTCCTATGCGCTTGTAGTCCTTGGCTTCAGGCAGAATCTGGTAGTGCTTGCCGTCGGTCAGCGCAAAGACGGAGCACTCGATGCCCTCGAGGAATTCCTCTATCACCACCTTTGCCGAGGCGGTGCCGAACTTGCCGCCGAACATGTCCTCCAGCTGATTTTCGGCATCCTTGAGGCTGTCCAGTATGAGCACGCCCTTGCCGGCGCACAGTCCGTCGGCCTTGAGCACGTAGGGCGCGTGGAGTGTCTCCAGAAATTTCTTGGCCTCCTTGAGCTGCGTGCCGTCGAAGGTCTGGTAGGCGGCGGTGGGTATGTTGTGGCGCATCATGAAGGCCTTGGCGAAGTCCTTCGACCCCTCCAGCTGGGCTCCCGCCTTTGACGGGCCTATCACGGCGATGTCCTTGAGCTGGGGCTGCTGCGCGAAGTAGTCGGCGATGCCCTCAACGAGTGGCACCTCGGGGCCTACCACAATCATTTTGACGTCGTTGTCGAGGGCGAATTTGGCTATGCCCTCAAAGTCGAGTTCTTTAAGCGGCACGTTTTGCCCAACTGATGCAGTGCCGGCGTTGCCGGGCGCGATAAAGAGTTTGTCGGTCTTCGGGCTCTGCGAGATTTTCCATGCCAGGGCGTGCTCGCGGCCGCCGCTTCCAAGCAATAAGATGTTCATGTGTTATGTTTTTTTATTTCAGAAAATCGTCAAAATAGCGTGTGATTTGTTCGTAGAGGTGTATGCGGTCGTGCCCCGCCATGTTGTGGACGCCGTTGGGATAGGTGAAGAGGTCTATCTGCGTGCCGGCGTCGGCGCAGGCCCTGGCAAACGAGAGTGTGTGTTGCGGAACGCACACGGGGTCGTTGTAGCCGAAGATTATCTTGAGCCGCCCCTTGAGGTTGCCGGCCTTGAGGCACAGGTTGTTGTTGCGATAGCCTTCGGGGTTTTTCTGCGGCGTGCTCATGTAGCGCTCGCCGTACATCACCTCGTAGAGGCTCCAGTCGATGACCGGGCCGCCCGCCACTGCCACCTTGAACACGTCGGGGCGCGACACCATGATGTTGGTGGTCATGAAGCCGCCGAAGCTCCAGCCGTGCAGTCCCATTCTGCCGGTGTCTACGTATGGCAGGCTCTTCAGGAAGTCTACGCCGCGCATCTGGTCGGCCATCTCCTCTTCGCCCAGGTGGCGGTAGGTCACGTTTTCGAAGGCGAGGCCGCGCTCGCTGCTGCCGCGGTTGTCCATCACGAACATCACGTAGCCGCGCTGCGCCATATATATCTCCCAGCCCCTGCAGTTGTAGCCCCACGAGGCGTCTACGAGCCTCGTCTGCGGACCGCCGTAGAGGTAGACGATGGTGGGATATTTCTTGGCCGGGTCAAAGTCGGGTGGGGTGATGAGGCGATAGTAGAGGTCCGTCACGCCGTCCGCCGCCTTGAGGCTGCCGCCGGTGATGTGGGGCAGGGCGTATCCTGCCCAGGGGTCCTGCGGGCGGAAGAGCTGGGCGCCGCCTTTGCCCGTGGTCGACAGCACGTCGTATTGCTTCTTGACCTTGGTGGACGACCACGAGTCGAAGACCATGGTGCCGTCGGCAGAAAGGACGCCGCTGTGAACGCCCTCGCCGTTGTCAAGCAGCTGCCGCTTGCCCGTCTCGGTGCTCACGGCGTAGAGGTTGTGCTGCAGGGCGTGGCGCTCGGTGGTGGCGGCAATCACGCTGCGCGTCTTGGGGCAGAAGCCCAACACGTCGGTCACCACATAGTCGCCCTCCGTCAGGTCGCCCAGGCAGTTGCCCTTGGTGTCGAAGAGGTAGAGGTGGTCGTAGCCCTGGTTTTCGGTCTGGTAGATGAACTTGCTGCTGTCCCAGGGCAGGAAGAGCAGCGGGTGTTTGGGATGCACGTACTTCTGGTTGCTCTCCTCGTAGACCTTGTTGAGGCGGCTGCCCGTCTCAGCGGAGAATCCCCATATCTCGTCGTGGTTCTGGTCGCGGTTGATGATGGTGACATATACCGTCTTGTTGTCGGGCGCCCATGTGATGCCCGCGAAGTAGTGGTCCTTCTTCTCTCCCAGGTCCAGCCGCGCGGTCTGCTTCGTCCGGGTGTTGTAGACGCCGATGCTCACCTCGTGGCTCGCCATGCCCGCCATGGGGTATTTGTCGGGCTCGCACCGGGCAATGCGGTGGCTGATATTCACCTGCGGATAGTCGGTCACCATCGACTGATCCATGCGGTAGTAGGCCAGCTGTGTGCCGTCGGGGCTCCAGAAGGTTCCCTTGCTGATGCCCCACTCGTTGCGGTGCACGCTCTGCCCGTAGACTATCTCGCGGCTGCCGTCGCTTGACAGCTGCTGCACTTCGCCCTTGTCGTTAGCTATATATAGGTTGTCGTCCTCTACGAAGGCCAGGTTGCGCAACTGGCTGTTCCAGTCCTCTGCCTGGTAGTCCTCCTTGCGCGGCTGGCTCCACACTATCTTCTTGCTCTTCCAGTCCACGATGACGCGGCTGGCTTTGTCGGCAAACATCACTTCGGTAGCGTCGGCGTAGGGGAAGCTGGCGCCGTCCAGGCTGCTCAGCGTGTCCATCTGCCCGCTTCTCAGTATGCCGTTGATGTCCTTGAGCGTAAAGAGCGTCTTGTCGCAGTCCAGCTTGGAGGGCACATTGTCCCCCAAAAAGTCCTTGCGCAGCGCAAAGCGGCAGGTCTTGCATTCGCCTTTCGCGACCTTGACCAGCGTGTTGCCCCACCATTTGGCGCCGGCCTTCTCCGGCACCATGGCGCTGTAGGTCTTGCCTCCAGGCTGCAGGTCGTCGTGGGTGAAGAGTTTCTGCTGAGCTACCATAGTGTTGCACAAAGATAAGAGTCCTGCTGCCAGCCCCAGAACAGTCCTATTCATGGCCGCCCTTTCTGAAGCTGTCCTTCTTGGCCCAGGGCGAGCGGTTCTTCTGCGGGGCAGACTTGCGGTCGTCCCTGCGTCGGTCGTCTTTGCGCCAGTCATCTCTGCGTCGGTCATCGCGGCGCCTGTCGTCGCGTCGGTCATCACGTCGCCGGTCGTCGCGCCTGTCGTCTCTGCGGCGCTTGTCTCTGCCGAAGCCGTTGTCGTCGCCATTGTCGAAGCGGCGGCGCTCCCCCGTCACCTCGCGTCCTTTTGGCGACGCCAGGAAGTTGCGGTGGCGCTTGATGAGATATGCCGGTATGTCGCCGTCGTCGCCGCCATCGTGGTCAAAGCCTCTGTCGTCTCTGTCGCGGTGGGGGCGCAGGCTCTTCTTGTTCCTCATGCGGTTGAGGTCGTCCTCGCTCTTGATGATGCCGCCCTCAGAGCGGAAGTCCTTCAGCACGCCGTCAAAAATCTGGTATTTGCGGAACTCGCAGTTGAGCGAGCCGTTGTAGAGCGGAATGCTCACGCTGGGCCTGAGCCCTATGCAGTCGAATATCTCCTTCTTGTAGCTGATGACCCACGCGTCGTTGCCCGAGAACTGGTGCTTCAGCTTCTCGCCGATGGTGCGGTAGAGCCCTGCCAGGTCGGGCGAGGTGAGGCGCTCGCCGTAGGGCGGGTTGGTCACCATTATGGCTTTTTGGCTCGGCTTGGTGAACTGCTGTATGGACTTCTTCTCCACCTCTATTATGTCGCTCACACCGGCAGCGCGCGCATTGGCGTTGGTGGCGCTCACGGCAGCCGGGTCGATGTCGCTGGCGTAGATTTTGTGGCCGAACTCTCGCTCCTGCGAGTCGTCGTTGTAAATCTTCTCCAGCAGCTCGGGGTCGAAGTCCTTCCAGTTCTCGAAGGCGTATCTCGTGGTGTGGAACACGCCGGGGTATATGTTGCGGGCTATCAGCGCAGCCTCGATGGCTATGGTGCCCGACCCGCACATGGGGTCGATGAAGTCGCAGCTGCAGTCCCAGCCGGTGGTCAGTATCATGCCGGCAGCCAGCACCTCGTTGATGGGGCTCTCCACCGTCGCCACCTTGTAGCCGCGCTTGTGGAGGCTCTCGCCCGACGAGTCGAGCGACAGGGTGCAGTCGTTGCCGCTGATGTGTATGTTGAGACGTATGTCGGGGTTGGCGATGCTGATGTTGGGGCGCTGGCCCGTCTTGTCGCGAAAGTAGTCCACGATGGCGTCCTTCACCTTGTAGGCCACAAACTTGGAGTGCTTGAAGTCTTCGGAGTAGACAACCGAGTCAACGGCAAACGAAGTCTTCAGGTCCAGGATGTCGCTCCACTCTATCTGCCTCACCGCCTCATACACGCCGTCGGCGTCGTTGGCGGTGAAGGTCTTGATGGGCTTGAGTATCCTCAGCGCGGTGCGCAGGCAGAAGTTGGCCTTATACATCATCTCCTTGTCGCCGGTGAACTCCACCATGCGCAGGCCCTTGGTAGTGTCTTGGGCTCCGAGCGCTTCTAATTCTGTCGCCAACACGTCCTCCAGGCCCTGGAGAGTCTTGGCCACCATTCTAAATTGTTCCATTGTCTGAACTTATGGAAAAGGGAAAAAGTGTGTGAATATTGTTTGTTCAATTGAGTCTCTTGTTCTGGCTCAGGCGCGCGCCGGGCGCCACGTCTTCAGTCACCCAGATGTTGCCGCCTATCACGGCGCCGCGCCCTATGGTGATGCGGCCCAGTATGGTGGCGTTGGAGTATACCACCACGTCGTCCTCTATGATGGGGTGGCGGGGCACTCCCTTGATGGGCAGGCCGTCTTCGCCAATGGGGAAACTCTTGGCCCCGAGCGTCACGCCCTGGTAGAGCTTCACGTTGTTGCCGATGATGCAGGTGGCGCCTATCACCACGCCCGTGCCGTGGTCAATGGTGAAGTAGCTGCCTATCTCCGCTCCCGGATGGATGTCGATGCCGGTCTCACTGTGGGCAATCTCCGTAAGCATGCGCGGCACGAGCGGCACCCCCAGCTTGTGGAGGGCGTGGGCCACGCGGTAGTTGGTCAGCGCCTTGATGACGGGATAGCAGCTTATCACCTCGCTGTAGTTGGTGGCGGCGGGGTCGCCCCGGTAGGCTGCCACCACGTCGGTAATCAGCGTGTTCTTGATGTCGGGAAGCATGGCGATGGTCTTCTGCGCCACCAGTCCGGCGTGTTTCTTCACGTCGGTGCGGCTCTGCTTCTCGCCGTTGCGGTTGAGGTTCATGCCGGCGGCTATCTGCTGCTTGAGCAACATGTAGAGCCGCTCCACTGCCACGCCCATATTGTACTTCAAAGTGTCGGAGTTGATGCACGACCGTCCGTAGAAACCGGGAAAGAACACAGAGCGGCAAAGGTCCGCCACTTCCTCCAGCACCTTGCCGGACGGGATGGAGTCGCTGTCGGTGTACTCATATACAAAGCCCCGCTTCTCCGCAGAGGAATAGTCAGAGAGCTTTTCGACCGTGTCCGAAAGCAAACCCGCAAAACTGCTTTGTTTCATGCTTGCGTATGAATCTATAATAAAAAACTATTCTGCAAAAATAATGTTTTTCTTTCTGTTTTAGCACAAAACACAAATATTATCGCCAAAAATTTGGTCACATATACCGAAACCATTACTTTTGCCGACGATTTCAAGACCATGCAGCCGCAAAGCTACTGAACACAAGAGCCTTTGTGGATGACAGTATGAGAAGAACAGTCTTGTAATCTCCTACTCAAAACACAACAACCCAACAACTGAAGACCCGGAGTGGTCGGCACGCCCTCACGCATACACGCAGGCAGCGCCACCGCCACTTCTCAATTTTTCCTTATTAATATGTCAAACTACAAATTGGACGAGCTTCTCGCCATGTCCGGCGATGAGATACGCTCCGTCGCCCAAGCCATGGGGCTCAACGTCAAGGCGTCTGACTCCCTGCAGGAAATAGCATACATGATAATCGACGAGCAGGCCGTGGAAGGTTCCAAAAAGGCGGAACCCAAACCGAAGAAAACGCGCCAGTCCGCCAAGGCCGCCGATGCCACCAAGAAGCCGGCAGCCAAGGCTAAGGGCGATGCCGACAAGGCCAAGGATGATGCCGACGCTGCCGCGCCTGCCGCTGAAGAACCAGCCAAGAAGCGCCCCGCACGTCGCCGCAAGGCCGACGAGCCCAAGCTCGAAGCGCCTGCAGCCGAGGCCAGCGAGCCCGCTCCGCAGCAGCCAGATGCCGCTCCGCAGCCCGCTGCCGAGCCTGCCGCAAAACCACGCAGGCGCACACGCAAGGCCGAGGCGGAATCTGCACCGACGCCAGCCGCTGACGAGAAGCCTGCAGCACCGGCAGCACCGGCTCCCGCAGCACCCGCCCAGCCTGCAGCCAGCGAGCCTCAGGCAAGCGCCACAGAACCCGAACAAGACTTCATCATCATACAAGACCTGCCGCCCATCGAGCCCGACGACGCTCCTGCCGACATGCTCGCAGCCAAGTCCTCTGCCGACGAGATGGCAGTCGACGGTCCCGCTCAGCAGAAGAAAGACGCCCTCGCGCAACAAGGACGCGGAGGCCGCGCCCAGGAGCAGATGAGAGCCAGCGCCCAGTCCTACGACTTCGGCGACTCCATCGTGGCGTGCGGAGTGCTCGACACCACCTCTGAGGGACAGGCCTTCCTCCGCTCCGCTGACTACAACTACCTGCCGTCGCCCGACGACATCTACGTCTCCAGTCAGCAAATCAAGAACTACGGACTCAAGATGGGCGACGTGGTAGAGTGCAGCGTCAGGATGCCGCGCGAGAACGAGAAGTTCTTCCCGCTCGCCAAAGTGCTGCGCATCAACGGACTCACGCCCGACCAGGTGCGCGACCGCCTCTCCTTCGAACACCTCACGCCACTCTTCCCCAACGAGAAGTTCCGGCTCTGCAAGGGCGACGGCAACGACACCCTCTCCGCGCGCATCGTAGACCTCTTCGCGCCCATCGGCAAGGGACAGCGCGCACTGCTCGTGGCACAGCCCAAGACCGGTAAGACGATGCTCATGAAGGCCATCGCCAACGCCATAGCCGACAACCACCCCGAGGCATACCTCATGATGCTGCTCATCGATGAGCGACCCGAGGAGGTCACCGACATGGCGCGCACCGTCAACGCTGAGGTCATCGCCTCCACTTTCGACGAACCCGCATCCAACCACGTCAAGATAGCCGGCATAGTGCTCGAAAAGGCCAAGCGCATGGTAGAGTGCGGCCACGACGTGGTCATCTTCCTCGACTCCATCACCCGACTCGCCCGCGCCTACAACACCGTGGCGCCCGCCAGCGGCAAGATACTTACCGGCGGCGTCGACGCCAACGCGCTCCAAAAGCCCAAGCGCTTCTTCGGAGCAGCACGCA
Source organism: Lactococcus garvieae (assembly GCA_963631415.1). Taxonomy (GTDB): domain Bacteria; phylum Bacteroidota; class Bacteroidia; order Bacteroidales; family Bacteroidaceae; genus UBA6382. The sequence continues at coordinate 8,884 of CAVGQS010000097.1, forward strand.
ACATTGAGGGCGGAGGCTCCCTCACCATCATCGCCACCGCGCTCATCGACACCGGCAGCAAGATGGATGAAGTAATCTTCGAAGAGTTCAAGGGTACCGGCAACATGGAGCTGCAGCTCGACCGCAACCTCAGCAACAAGCGCATCTTCCCCGCCGTCAACTGCGTAGCCTCGTCCACACGCCGCGACGACCTCCTCCACAACAAGATGACGCTCGACCGCATGTGGGTGCTCCGCAACCACATCGCCGAGATGACATCCATGGAAGCCATGAACGTCATACGCAACCTCATGGAGAAAACCAAAAACAACGAAGAGTTCCTGCTCGGCATGAACTCCTGACCGCACCAAGCCGCTGCCCTCAAGCCGGCGCTCGGCACATACACACCAAAAAAGCCAAAGGCCACCGACCACAATCGGAGCCTTTGGCTTTTTTTTGTGCCCCACTCCCTACCTTATATATATAGGCCATTTTCTGCCGGTCCACCCCGTTTTCCCGCCCCTGCGCCACCTTGTTTCAAAAAAGTAGGACTTTAGTTCATCAGAAAGCCAC
>CAVGQS010000098.1:0-9299 GCA_963631415.1 Lactococcus garvieae
TAAAAATTTTTTAAGTCCTTGTTTTCAATCGCTCAAGTGGCTTCAAAAAATTCTTAAGTGTGCGCGAAACGTAATGCGCTGGGAATGAGGCGCACACGAATTGCGCAGATTTTCACGAAAAGGACTTTTGGGGCTGGAGGTTCTGGGGGCCAAAAAAAATCCGCAGCGCCACCAATCTGGCGCTGCGGATTTTTTTGCCCGTTTTTTGCGGTCCTGCCGCAAAACTTTGGTTTCAATACTTAGCCCTCCTTCACCATTTTCTGGATTTCGTTGAGCATGTTGAGCGCCTCGATGGGGGTGAGGGTATTGATGTCTACATGCACAAGGCTGTCGCGTATTTGCCGCAGCACGGGGTCGTCGAGCTGGAAGAAGGTGAGCTGCGTGCCCTCCTTGGTGCTGTTGATGTCGGCAGCGTTGGGGCGCGAAACCTCCTTCTCGTTGTTGTTCTCCAGTTCCTTCAGGATTTGGTTGGCGCGCTTGATGACCACAGGGGGCATGCCCGCCAGTTTGGCCACGTGGATGCCGAAGGAGTGCTCGCTGCCGCCAGCCACGAGCTTGCGCAGAAAGACTATGCGGTTGTCCATCTCCTTGACCGACACGTTGTAGTTATGGATGCGGTCCATCGTCTTTGCCATCTCGTTGAGCTCGTGGTAGTGGGTGGCAAAGAGGGTGCGCGGGTGGCCCTTGGCGTTGTCGTGGAGGTACTCCACTATCGCCCAGGCTATGGAGATGCCGTCGTAGGTAGAGGTGCCGCGGCCAAGTTCGTCAAACAGCACGAGGCTGCGCTCTGAGAACGAGTTCATGATGCTTGCCGCCTCGGTCATCTCCACCATAAAGGTAGACTCGCCTGCCGAGATGTTGTCGCTGGCGCCCACGCGGGTGAAAATCTTGTCCACAAGCCCCACCCTGGCCTTGTCGGCTGGCACGAAACTGCCGGTCTGGGCCAGCAGCACTATGAGCGCCGTCTGCCTCAGCAGCGCCGACTTGCCCGACATGTTGGGGCCCGTGATGATTATTATCTGCTGCTTCTCCGTGTCGAGCCTCACGTCGTTGGGCACGTAGCTCTCGCCGGCGCTCATTTCGGTCTCTATCACGGGGTGGCGGCCCTGCACTATCTCCAGCTGCGTGCTCTCGTCCACCGTGGGCCTCACGTACCTCTGCTCCTTAGCCATCACTGCGAAGGAGAGCAGGCAGTCGAGCACGGCTGTCTGGTTGGCGTTGACCTGTATCTTGGTGATGAAATTCTGGGCAAACTGCACCAGCTGCGCGTAGATTTGCGCCTCCAGAGCGAGGATTTTCTCCTCTGCCCCCAGTATCTCCTCTTCGTATTTCTTCAGTTCCTCGGTGATGTAGCGCTCCGCCTGGGCAAGGGTCTGCTTCCTTATCCATTCGGGCGGCACCATGTCCTTGTAGGTGTTGCGCACCTCCAGGTAGTAGCCGAACACGTTGTTGAAGCCCACCTTGAGGCTCTGTATGCCCGTGCGCTCCGTTTCGCGCTGCTGCAGCTCCAGCAGGTATTGTTTGCCCGACGTCGACATTGAGCGCAGGCGGTCGAGTTCTTCGCTGACGCCCTGGCCAATGTATCCGCCCTTGGCGGTGAGCACAGGCGGGTCGGGCCTCAGCGTCGAGGCTATGCGCTGGCGCAGGTCTTCGCACACGTCCATCTTGCCGGCCAGCTCGCGCAGCGACGGCTGCGAGATGTCGCCCAGGGCATTGCACACGGGCACCATCGACTCGAGGTCATACCTGAGCTGCTCCATCTCTCTGGGGTTGATGCGCTGCGCCGCCAGTTTCGCCACGAGCCTCTCCGTGTCGCCTATCTGGCGCAGGGTGGTGGTGAGCAGGTCGCACACCTCCGTCTCGTGGTAGAGGTAGTCCACGCAGCTCTGTCGCTTGTTGATGGCTCCGGCGTCGCAGAGCGGAAACGCCAGCCAGCGCCTTATCATCCTCGCGCCCATGGGCGTGGAGGTGCGGTCTATGGTCTGCAGCAGGCTCTTGCCGTCGGGGTGCATCGACTGGAGTATCTCCAGGTTGCGCATGGTGAAGTTGTCGAGCCTGACATAGTTGTCTTCGTCAATGCGGCGTATGGAGGTGATGTGGGCCACGTGGGTGTGCTTGGTGTCGTCCAGGTAGAACAGCACCGCCCCCGCCGCCGTGAGCGCCGTGGTCATGTGGGCCACGCCGAAGCCCTTCATGTTGCGCACATGGAAGTGCTTGTGGAGCCGGTCGAGGCAGTTGCGCTCGGCAAAGTTCCAGTCGTCGAGTTCAAAGGTGAAATAGCCGGTGCCGAAGTGCTTCTGGAAGCGCTCGCGCGAGCCTCGCTCTATGAGCACCTCCTTGGGCGAGAAGTTGGCGAGCAGCTTGCTGATGTAGTCTGACGTGCCCTCCGCCACGGCAAACTCGCCCGTGGTGATGTCGAGCAGCGCAATGCCGCAGGCGCCCTTGGTGACGCACACTGCCGACACGAAGTTGTTCTCCTTGGCAGCAAGCACGTTGTCGGTCAGCGCCACGCCTGGCGTCACGAGTTCGGTGACTCCCCTCTTCACCAGTTTCTTGGCGAGCTTGGGGTCTTCCAGCTGGTCGCAGATGGCCACTCGGTGCCCCGCCCTGATGAGTCGGGGCAGGTAGGTGTCGAGGGCGTGGTAGGGGAAGCCCGCCATCTCTGTCTGCGACTGCGACCCCTTGTTGTTGCGGTGGGTGAGGGTGATGCCCAGCACCTGGGCTGCTACGATGGCGTCTTCGCAATAGGTTTCATAGAAGTCGCCGCACCTGAAGAGCATCAGCGCGTCGGGGTGCTTCTTCTTGAGGTCGCGGAACTGCGCCATCATGGGGGTCAACTGTTCTTCTGCCATACGTCTTGCTTGTAGTGAGGAGTGTGTCTACAAAGATACTACATTTTTGCAGTAACCGCGCGGTTTCTAAACCAAAAAATCCCGCAGAGAGTCTCTCGGAGGAGGTTCTCTGCGGGATTTTTTTTGTTATATGTGCTCTCTCTTAGTCGAGGAAGCGGCTGAGTCCCTTGAGCAGGTGGCGTGTGCTGCTTATGAGCTGCTGGCTCTCCTGCGTGATGTTGACCGCCACGAGCATCGTGTTGATCTTGCATTGTTCGTTCTGCATCTGGTCGAGCATCGACTTGTGGAAGGCGTTGAGTTTCAGCTGCAGTTCGTCGCCGGCCCTGCGCAGCTTGTCGGCCTTGACCTTGAATTCGCCGTCGCCCAGTCCGGAGTTAACGAGCGCCAAGGAGTCCTCAAACAGCTGCAGTATGTGTTCGCGTATGTTCAGGAAGGAGTCGCAGATGTCAGCGGGCGCGGGCGAGAAGCTGTTGCCCACATGCTCCAGGCAGGGGTCGCACGTGCGCTTGAGGCAGTAGAGCAGCTGCATCAGCGAGTTGTTTTGCAGGAAGTACCACGTGTTGCGCTCTATCGCGATGACCGGCTCTATGCGCCTCAGGCCTATTATCTCGCGGCGCCTCATCTGCTTCAGGTGGGCGCGCTCGTCCTTGAACTTGCTCACGCAGCGCCTCAGTTCCCTGTAGTCGTTGTTGAAGAAGCCGTCGGTCACTTCCTTATATATATTGGCGGTGAACACCAGTCCGTGGGCAGCGCTCTCCCTCACGTGTTCGCGCAGCAGAGCCCAGCTCTCCTCCTTGTCCTTGGTGGCCATCATCTTGCTGAAGGTGGTGTCGGTCTGCTCAGCCTTGGTCTTGCGCTTGTAGTGGCGGTTGCTGATGATGAGCACTGCCACGCCCAGCGCCACTACGAGCGCCATGGTCACGTAGCCGCCGAAGTATACTATGTTGGTCAGTATGAAGCACAGGGTGAACGCCACGCCGGCAGTGATAAACCAGCCGCCGATGACGCTGATGACGCCCGTGATGCGGTATACGGCGCTCTCGCGGCTCCACGCGCGGTCGGCGAGCGAGGCACCCATCGCCACCATAAAGGTTACGTAGGTCGTTGACAGCGGCAGCTTGTGGCTCGTGCCGAACGCTACCAGTATGCCGGCTATCATCAGGTTGGTGGCAGCACGGATGAGGTCGTAGGCTGCGCCCTTCTCAAGTTCTTCGCCCGTGCTCACAAAGCGGCTGTTCACCCAGTTCTTCACTGGGGTCGGCACATAGCTCGACAGGGTCTGCGACACGTTGGTGGCCATGCGCACCAGCACTCGTGCCACGCGCGACGTGCCGAACATCTCGTCGCCGTCAGCGTGCGACGAAAGGCCTATCTCGGTCTTGGTCACGTTGTGGGCCTTGCGCGAGAAGATGAGGCTCAGCACCATTATCATGCCGGCAATGGAGAGTATCAGGGTCGGGGTGTGCGAACTCTCGCAGAGCGAGGTCATCATGAACGAGGCGGGGTCGCCCGAGCCGTTGGCGGAGAAGTCCATGAGCGACTCCAGCCCAGTCAGGGGCACACCGATGAAGTTGACGAGGTCGTTGCCGGCAAACGCCATGGCAAGCGAGAAGGTGCCCATCAGCACCACCACCTTCAGGATGTTAACTTTCAGGAAGTGCAGCACGCTCATCAACACTGCGAAGAACGCCAGACCGCCGCCCAATATCAGCCACGTGTTGCCGTCGATGAAGGCCTTCACATCGTCGGTCATAAACGACGACTGCTTCAGGCCGTTGACCAGCAGAAACCACATCATCGAGGTGGCGACCACCGTGCCGAAGACTATCGTGCGGCCAGTGCAGTTGCGCTTGTAGGTGAACGTGAAGATGAGGCGCGCCACCCACTGCACAAAGGAGCCCAGGATGAACGCCACTGCCACGCTGAGGAAGATGCCCAGTATCACGCTCAGCGCCTTCTCCGTGTTGAGCAGGTCGCCAAAGGTCAGCAGAGTGCCGCTCTCGTCGGTCAGCCCGTGGGCTATCTTGATGATGGCTATGCCAAAGGCGCCGCCGAGCAGCTCAAACACCATCGACACCGTCGTCGAGGTGGGCAAGCCCAGCGTGTTGAATATGTCAAGCAGTATCACGTCGGTCACCATCACCACCACAAACAGACACATCACGTCGTAGAACGAGAAGTAGGTTGGTGTGAAGATGCCGTGGCGGGCAATGTCCATCATGCCGTTTGACACGGTGGCGCCCACAAAGATGCCCACTGCAGCCACGGCGGCTATGGTGCGGAAGCGCGCCACCTTGCTGCCTATGGCAGAGTTCATAAAGTTGACGGCGTCGTTGCTCACGCCGACCGACAAGTCGCAGACGGCCAGCATCAGCAGCACCGCCACAATCACAATAAATAACGTCTCCATAATCTCTCTCTGTGTGTGTGTTAGTTTTTCTGCCGTTCTTGTCTGGTGTACATATCCTTCAGCTCAGCAGCCGGAAGGATGTCGTTGCAATTAAAGATGTCCAGACTCAGTCCCTGAGAGGCGGAGTCAGCAGCGCTGCGCCCAATGGCGAGAAGCGAAAATGGGAAAGGTAACCGCATTGTTCCTAATGTTTTTTTACAATCGTTCTTAATCAAGTGCAAAATTATTGTCAAAAGGTTAAGAAACGGTAACCGCAAAAAGTCATTTTTGTTTAGAAACTGTTACGATTGTGTTACAACGCCAACGGGCGGGTAAGCCCATACAAATGCGAAACGGCTGGAATGTCGCCATCCAGCCGCAATATAAAGAGTATGAAACAAAGGGTCTGAAACATTTGTGCGCCACGCGACACACCCGAGGTGCTACTTGCGCCATGCCACTACCGCGACTTGCGCGACAGGCCACGCCCCTACCGCTACACTCGGGCAGGCCACGCCCCTGCGGCGCTACTTGCGCGACAGGGTGAACAGGAACTGCAGTCCGCCGCCCTCGCGGTTGTAGGCTTTGATGTCGCCGCCGTGGAAGACCACCGAGTTCCTCACTATCGAGAGGCCCAGTCCGGTGCCGCCCTTCTCGTTCTTGCCGCCCCTCATGCGTCCTTCCTCTACTCGGTAGAAGCGCTCGAAGATGCGCGGCAGGTGCTTGGGGGCTACGCCCTTGCCCGTGTCGTAGTAGTCGAAGTAGTAGCATTTGTCGTCTTCCTTGTCCATCGCCAGGTGCATCTCCGCCCCTTGACCGGCATACTTCACGCTGTTTTCCAGCATGTTGCGGAACACGCTGTAGAGCAGGCTGTAGTTGCCGTTGACCGTCAGGTTCTGCGGCAGGTCGACCACCAGCTTCATGCCGTTTTGCTCTATCGCGCCCTTGAATTCCTCCTCAATGTCGGTCACAATATTGTTGATGCAGATGGGCTCGCGCGGCAAGAGGTTGGGCGCGTCTTCCATCTTGCTGATGAGCGACACGTCGCGTATCAGTTCCGTCAGCCGCTCGCTCTGCATCAGGGCATGGCGCAGGAAGTGGGCCCGGCGCTCCTCGCTCAGTTCGGGCTGCTTCAAGATGGTCTCCAGGTAGCCGTGAATCACGGTGATGGGGGTGCGCAGCTCGTGGGCTATGTTGCTGGTCATCTGGCGCTTCACGGCCATGGTCTTGGCCCGCTCCTTGCTCTTCACCCTCGACACGGTGCGCCCGAAGCGGTCGCTCATGTAGAGCAGTATGACGAACACCACGGCGTAGGCCAGCATGGTGACCCACACAAAGAGGTTGTTGTTTGACTGTATGAAGTGCTGCACCGACAGGTCGAACGGCTGCGCCACGCGTATGATGCGGCCGTCGTAGACCTTGGCGAAGTAGAAGAAGGTCTCCTTGGTCGTGGCGCTCTTGCGGATGTCGCAGCCCGACCCTTTCTTCAGGGCACTCTTCACCTCGGGGCGGTTGATGTGGTTGCCCATCTCTGAGGGCACCAGGTTCTTCTCGCTCTCGTAGAGCACCTTGCCGTCAGACCTCAGCACCGTCACTCGCAGGTGGGTGTCGGGCGCAGGCTCCACTATGGTGTCGCGCGACGCGATGATGTCGGCGTAGGCCTGCAGGTGAGACTCCAGCAGCTCCTTGCGGAACTCGCGCTCGCGCTGCCACTGAAAGGCAATCACAATCACGGCAAACACCGCAAACAGCACGCTGAACTCAAACAGCAGCTTCTTCTTGTACTTAGACATTGCCATAAGCCCCTGCCCCTACGTGTTTAAGCCTCAAAACAATAGCCGTAGCCCTGGCGGTTGGTGATATGGTCGCCCGCCTCGCCCAGCTTCTTGCGAATGCGGGTGATGTGCACGTCGATAGTGCGGCTCAGCACGAAGCTCTCGCCGTGCCACACAGCGTCCAGGATCTCCTCGCGCGAAAAAACCCTGCCCGGGTGGGCGCACAGAGTGACCAAGATGCCCAGTTCCTTGGGCGACAGCTTCAGCTCCTCGCCGTTGGCAATGACTATCTTGCGCACGCGGTCGATGGTGATGCCGCCTATGTTGATGACCTCGGTCTCTGCCGGCTTGGCGTCGTCGGGCTCCTTGGCGGTCTTGCGGCGCAGCACCGCCTTCACCCTGGCCAGCACCTCCTGCAGCGAGAAGGGCTTGGTGATATAGTCGTCGCCGCCGCGCGCAAAGCCCGTCAGCAGGTCGTTCTCCTGGTCCTTGGCGGTCAGGAAGATGATGGGTATGTCCGACTTGCGCTCCTTGCGCACCACGTCGGCCATGTGGTAGCCGTTCATTCCCTCCATCATGATGTCGAGGAGAATGAGCGAATGGGTGTTGTCGAGCTTGTCGAGAGCCTCCTCAGCCGAACTGGCCTCGTCAACCTCATATCCCGCAACCTCCAGGTTGCACGCCAGTATCTCCCTAATGTCAGCTTCGTCGTCAACAATCAAGATTTTTTCTGCCATAATTTAGACCAGTCTTTTCGATTCGTACGGCAAAGGTATGCATAAAATTTATTCATTGCCGAAGAAAAGCTGTTAAAAGTGTGTTAAGGTTGTTGCTTACAGCGGTTTATCGGCAACAACCCTCGCTCCACGGGGCGGCAGAACACCCCACACGGCTCAGCGGCAAGCCACCAGCACGCACTGCATGGACACCGCAGCCGCCGTCATGACCACAGCCACCGCGCGGCGCTTAAGCACACCGCCGCCGACAGGTCCCAAGCCATACTCGTTGTCGGCAGGCTGCCCCTTCTGCAGCAGCATGAGCAGCACGTATAGCGGCACAATCATAAACCTGCCCGAGTGGCCCAAGTCGTGGCAGCGCTTCACGCCCTGCGCCACCAGCACGTTGAACGAGATGTAAATCAGCACTATCATCGTGCGGTTGAAGACGGTGGTCATGTCCTCCGGAATCAGCCAGCGCCTCACCATCAGCACACCGAGCCACAGCGCATAGACAACCAGCACGGTCGAGAAAAACTGCAGCCGCCCGATGCGGCCGCTGAACGAAAACGGACGCACGGAGTCGTGCGCATAGCGGTGAGCCGGATGGACGGGCTGCTCGGAATGAGCGGAGAGGCCGGAAAATCCAGCACGGTCGCTGCGCAAGCCGAACCCTCGTAGCTCCGCACTGCCGCCCACAGCATTTGAGCCACCTGCATTGCGCTTGCCGCCGTCACTGCCCGCATTGCCTTCACCGCCATTATTGCCTGCGTTGCTTTCCTGTTCCTTCCTTATCCAGCCGCTTACCTTGTAGAACACAAAGCCCACAAGCAACACGACCGCCGCAACCAGCAACCACAGATAGTCATTTTCCCAAAAAGAAGAACTCATTTTTTACTTTAATTTTCACGCGCGCCGCCCTCACGCGGCGCCAAACCAACTTTTGCGATTGGTCTTCTGAAAATTACCCCCCCCGTTCAAAAAATAAAAAGCCGAAAAGAGAACAACTTCACGCAAGCCCTCTGCCACAGCGGATTATGCCGCACAATGCCCAGGCCTGTTCAGAAACCACTTCCTTTTATATTATTCCATTTATGTCCATTTCTCTCGCCTCTGTTGGCCCATGCCAGCCGCCGGCCAGTACACGCCCCCAGAAAACGGCGCAAAATTAGCACTATTTTCATATTCGTGCCAAATATTTAAAGAACTTTTTCTGCCGCCACACCCCAAAACCCACGCCACAAACCATTGCCGGCAGCCAACACCCAGCCGTCCGCGAAGCAATCTGACGGAGTCTTGCAAAGAGCGCCCCGGTTTCCCTATATATAATAAGGTATAGGAGCCTGCCCTAAACTTGACGAATTGGCGATGGCGAAGCCTTGGGACTTCCACTAAATGACACTTCAGAGGCACGTCCGGCGCCGCCGGAGCGAAGGCTTACAGCGTAAAATCTGTATTCGACTTGTTTTCAGCGCATTAAATCGCGCGCGCACTTAAGAGTTTTTAAGAAGCACTTGAGCGATTGAAAACAAGGACTTAAAAAATTTTTATGCGGACTTAACGAAGC
>CAVGQS010000099.1:0-9292 GCA_963631415.1 Lactococcus garvieae
CATCAGAACTGACTGTATTGCTCATAAAGACCAAAGTAAATTCTCCATCAGGGAGGTAAGATAACAATAATCTTGTTGCATAAGTCTCAGCCATTGCAAAATCCATTGATTCTTAGATAAAGTTTTTATTATGAAGAAGAAAATACTTATCCTGTTTTTATTGGTTTCGAACCTTATTAACGTATGTGCGCAGGAACTTACCGTCAAGTCGTTCACAGATAAGACCAACGACTTGGCTGCCAGCACAAAGTCGCGCAATGATAATAATGGGGAACCATGCGCTTTAGTCAAAGTGCAGTTGGCAACGGCTGGTGCGCAGTTCTCGCCTAATGTTGTAGGGAGTGTTGAATATAAGGTTAATGAATACTGGGTGTATTTGCCGACCATCAACAAGCACTTGGAGATAAAGCATCCTAATTTTCTGACGAAGGACGTGCAATTTGCCGATTACGGAATAAAACTTGAGCCTAAGAGAACTTATAGCTTAGTTCTTGCCATGCCTGACGGAGGAGCAACCCAGCAGATAGCCACTTCGCAATATCTGATTTTCAATGTTACCCCTGCGGACGCTATTGTTGAAGTCAATGGCGAAGCTTGGACAACAACGGAGGGGAAATCCAGAAAGTTTGTGCCGTTTGGGAATTACTCCTACACAGTCCAGGCTAACAATTACCATACGCATACGGGAACCGTGGCAGTAAATGACCCGAACAACAAGGTTGTTGTGGATGTCACCCTGAAACCTGCATTCGGGTCTGTCTATATTCCATCAAGCGGAACTTTGATTGGAGGCATCGTCTATATCGACAACAAGAGAATTGGCACTATACCATGCACGGCAGAAAACGTGCCAAGCGGTACGCACACTGTGCGCATTACCAAGCCGATGTACAAATCCTTGGAGGAAGAGGTGACGGTAAACGACGGGGAGATTACGGTATATTCGCCTACGCTGCTCGAGAACTTTGCCACTGTTACTCTCTCCGTTGCCAACAACGCACAAATCTTTGTAAACGACGAGCTGAAGGGCTATGGTTCGTGGACAGGCAAACTGGAATATGGAGAAACTAATATCAAAACTCAGAAAGCGGGGCACCGTCCGCAGACGAAAGTCTATACGATAAGTGCAGCCTCTAATCAGCAAACTATAACGCTCACGCCACCCACACCCATTTATGGCAGATTGAACATAGATATGCGGCCTGATGAAAGCGAGGTTTATATCGACGGAAAATTGGTTGGAACGACACCTTTATTCCTGCAGAATGTTCTTGTTGGCGACCACGAGTTGGAAATAAAGAAAGAAGGTTATCAGCCATTGTCTGACAATATCACTATTCAAGAAAACGCCACTTACAACCTTGAGAACATTAGCCTAACAAAAGGTTCTGCCAATAAAATTACGTTCACGGTCAACGGTGTGTCGTTCGATATGATGAAGGTGGAGGCCGGAACCTTCAACATGGGCGCCACATCAGAGCAACAAGATGCAGACAGTGACGAAAAGCCTGTGCATAAGGTAACTCTTTCGAGAAATTATTATATTGGCAAGACAGAAGTCACCCAAGCGCTTTGGAAAGCCGTAATGGGCAGCAATCCTTCGAACTTCGAAGGTGACAACAAACCGGTAGAAGAGGTTTCGTGGAATGATTGTCAGACCTTCATTTCGAGACTTAACGCAGCAACTGGCAAGAAATTCCGTTTGCCGACAGAGGCAGAATGGGAGTTTGCTGCACGTGGCGGAAACAAATCCAATCATTATCAGTATAGCGGCAGCAACAACTTGCGCGATGTCGCATGGTATTATGACAATAGCCACAGCACGACACATGATGTGGCGACAAAGCAGCCTAACGAACTTGGACTCTATGACATGAGCGGCAATGTTTGGGAGTGGTGCTCAGACTGGTATGGCGACTACAGCAGCAACGCTCAATACGATCCAGCAGGTCCTAGCAATGGGTCTAACCGCGTGAGCCGTGGCGGTAGCTGGAACGGCGTCGCGAGGCGCTGTCGCTCTTCGTACCGTGACTTCAACGCCCCCGACCTCCGCTACAACTGCCTTGGGCTCCGCCTGGGCCTCTCCGAGTAACAACACATGTCTGAGTGTATTTTGCTCATTCTTGCAATTCTAAGCTTAGGAGAGCGGAACGAATATTCACGCAAAGAGGGCGAGCGGAGCCGCCCGATTAGCGTGATATATGAGTGGAGCGATATATAACCCTACCGGCGAAGCCGGTCGAAAATTTTTGAAAAATCAGGTAATTTAAAAAAATCATGCAAATAAAGATTTTCAGCATACCGATAGGCGGTGACGACGGAGAGATGGAAGAAATGAACCACTTCCTGCGCGCCAACAAGATAATAGACATTACTAAAAGCCTAGGCACGCTCGGCAGCAACAGTTGCTGGACGTTCTGCGTGACATATCTGCCGGACAACAAGCGCGAAGAGTCGACGTACAGGCATGGCAGCAGCGAGAAAGTGGACTACAAGGAAGTGCTGGAGCCTGTAGTGTTTGAGAGGTTTTCTGCGCTGAGGAAGGTGCGCAAGCAGGTAGCCACCGATCAGGCCATTCCCGCATACGCAGTGTTTACTGATGCGGAGTTGGCAGAGTTGGCCAAGGTGGGCGAACTGACACTCTCAGCCATGCAGGGCATTCCCGGCATAGGCAAGAAGAAAGTGGAGAAATACGGCGAGGTCTTTGTGGCGAGCCAAAAAGAGGAGACGAATGAAGCGGACGGGACACCTGACGGAAAAGATAGCGGCGCGTGACAACCTGTATCTGGCGTTCATAAAGGCGCGGCGCGGCAAGCAGATGAAAGCGGAAGTTAAGGCGTTCGCCAAGGACCTGGACGTCAACATCTCGCAGATGAGCCGTGAGATTCTGGACGGCACCGTGGCGGTGGGCGACTACCGGTACTTCAAGATACGCGACCCGAAGGAGAGAGTTATCAGCGCAGCGCCTTTCAGAGAGAGGGTTTTGCAGCACGCTATAATGAACGTATGCCATGACATCTTCGACCGCACGCTGATAGACACGACCTACGCCACCCGCAGGGGCAAGGGACTCTATGCCGCGCTGGACAAAGCCGTAAAGGCGGCGTCGCACTACGAGTATCTGGTGAAGCTGGACTTCCGCAAGCACTATGACTCCATAGACCACGAGGTGCTTAAGCGGCGGCTGAGACGCATGCTCAAAGACAAGACGCTGCTCGCCCTGCTGGACAGAATCATCGACAGCTACAACGTGGCGGAGGGCAAAGGGCTGCCAATAGGCAATCTGACGAGCCAGTACTTTGCCAACCTCTACCTCTCTGACCTTGACCACAAAGTCAAGGAGCTGTGGAAGGCTGACATATATATAAGGTATATGGACGACATACTGATAGCCGGCAACGACAAGGCGGCACTGAAGCGGTTGGTGGGGCTTATGACAGAATATGCAACTCAGGAACTGAAGTTGACCTTCAAGCCGCCAGTCTACAGGAGGGTTGCCGACGGCCAGGTGTTTCTCGGCTACAGGGTGTTGCCCTATCACTGCAAGCTGTCGGGACGCAGCAAGAGGCGGTTCCGCAGCAAGTTGACGACATACAACCGACTCTTGGCAGAGGACAAGTGGGACGAACTGCAGTACCAGGAGCACATAGTGCCACTGCTCGCGTTTACTATGCATGCAGAGAGCAGGTCGTTTAGGAAATCGTGCTTGGCAATATAAACAAGAGGTGACAATCAGAGAGTGGGTCTAACCGCGTGAACCGTGGCGGTAGCTGGAACAACGACGCGAGGAACTGTCGCTCTTCGAACCGTAACAACAACAACCCCGACAACCGCAACAACAACCTTGGGCTCCGCCTGGGCCTCTCCGAGCTTAGAATTGCAAGAATGAGCGGATACTCAGACATGTGTTGTAAACAGATTGCCATCTTGAATGCCCCCCTGCGGGCGCATTCGAAACCGGCGGTTGCTCAACGGCAGCCGTTCAGCAATGCCGGCTTAGTAGCTGACGCCCAGGACAGGGCTGCGAAACGTCGGCATTGCTTTGATTAAGAAAGAACGTAATAACATATAAGACAATGCGTGCCCCTATCCTTCCAACCGTGGCTAGTTTGCAAGCCACATCTGGTACTGCACCTTGCATTAGAATGCCTTTGTTATCAGCTCGTCTGGGACGATTGAGACGATTGTCTTGCCGTCTGGTCCATAGTTGGGGGTGGCGCACGAGAAGAGTTGGTCAACTATCCACGTCATCTCTTTCGTGTCAAGCCGGCGGCCCTCCTTCATGGAATTTTCACGACTGATGGCTAGCGCCAGATTGTGGTAGAGGGATTCTTTCTTAAGGCCCTCTTTGTCGTAATCGTCTATGAGTTTGAGGATAAGCGAATTGAAGTCTACGTCTGCCACGCATACGGGGACGGAGCTGACAGAATAGGAGCCTCCACCGACAGAGGTGATATCGAAACCGACTGCGTTGAGCTGGTCAATCAGCGAATCCATTATGACACTGCCGCTGAGGCTGAGCTGGATAAGGTTTGGGAACAGCAAAGTCTGAGAGACGTTTTTCTTGGAATTGACGTTGCTCATGAAGCCGTCGTAAAGAATGCGCCGGTGCGCCCTGACGAAGTCTATGACCATCAACCCCGACTTGACAGGCGTGACAATATACTTGCCAGCATATTGCACGTACGCTCCTGCTTCTGTGTTGGAGTTGCCTTTAGCACTAGGAATTTCTCCCTCCTGTTCGCCAAATTCTTCTCCGAAGCAATCGGCAGGTTTCATGCCGTCTTGGCTTTCCGAGTTGGGAGCCGGAGTTGTTTGAACACCTTTATAGAGCATTTCCCATCCTTTGTTGTCGGAACGGTAAGAGGGAGTCTTGCGGCTGCTGTCAAAAGGATTGTACTCTACGTCACGCGTCGGGTGCGGTTCAGGCATGTCGTTGTTTATGCGAAAAGACGGTATCGCCACCTCTTCAATGCTGTCGAAATCCATACATGGCACAGCGTTGTATTTTGCCAAGGAATCCTTGACAGCCATCAGCAGCATCTGCCATATAGCGTGGTCTTCCTCAAATTTTATCTCCGTCTTTGTGGGGTGTATGTTTACATCTATCTGCGAAGGGTCCACGCTCAGTTTAATGAAAAAGGACACTTGCTTGTCGGCGGGAATGAGTCTTTCGAATGCGGCAGCGATGGCTTTGTTGAAATAAGGGTGGCGCATATAGCGTCCGTTGACAAACATAAACTGCCTAAAGCCTTTGGACTTAGCGCTCTGCGGCGACCCTACAAAACCTTCGATCTTCACGATGTCGGTGTCAACGCACACCGGCAGCAGCTGCTTGTCGTAAGCTTTGCCAAACAAAGCGGTGATACGTTGTTTGAAGCTTCCGCTCTTCATGTCGACGCTGAGGTTGTCGTCTTTGTAGAACTTAAAGCCTACCTGCGGGTTAATGAGAGATATTCGCTCAAATTCCTGCATAATGTTGTTGAGCTCAGTAGTATTTGACTTCAAGAACCTGCGACGTGCCGGAACATTATAGAAGAGGTTGCGCACAATGAAATTTGAGCCCACCGCACACTGCACAGGGTATTGTTCGACGCACTTGGCTCCTTCCATGACCAGGTGTGTGCCCATCTCTTCGCCCTCCATGCGTGTCTGCAGTTCGACCTGAGACACGGCGGTTATAGAAGCCAGCGCTTCGCCCCTGAATCCCATGGTGCGAAGGTTGAAGAGGTCTTCCGCCTGCAGGATTTTGGACGTAGCGTGCCTCTCAAACGCCAGGCGAGCGTCAGTCTCAGACATACCCTTGCCGTTGTCGATGACCTGGATACAGGTTTTGCCAGCGTCAGCGACCCACAACTCGACATTGGAGGCGCCGGCATCGATGGAGTTTTCGAGCAGTTCCTTGACCACTGACGACGGGCGTTGCACGACCTCTCCGGCGGCAATCTGGTTTGCCACGCTGTCTGGTAAGAGATGGATGATGTCTGACATTGTTAACCCTGTTATACTATTCGGCAAACGGCTCCGGCCTGCACATTACTTTTTGTTAAGATACTGATAAGGCACTTCGCGCCTCTTGGTTGCCTTGAGGACTTTGTCGGCAGGTTTGTCTCGCCACACAAAGAGGTCGTCCTTGTCCTTTGGCCTCATGTAGTCAAGCCATGCAAAATTCTCCAGATACCGCAGGTTGTTGGTCACGAATGTTATCGGATAGAACACGCCATCAGACTCAGCCGTCCAAACATTGCGCAGTTTCTTGTTCTCCAGATACATCTTCATCACGCTGGTCTCGGTGTGGTTCATCGCCACCACCACAGTGTCCTTCACATTGTCGTCCAACTGGAAATAGTTGGCCTTGACATTCTGATGTACCTCACACCGCCCTAGTTGCCCGTTATTGAAATACATGTGCATCTCCTTGCCTGCAATCTGGTTGAAATTCAAAGAGTCCAACTTTTCGCAGAGCAAGGCCTGGTTGATGACTTGTATGCTGTCTATTGTGGAATCGTTGAAGAAAGAGTGTATCTCCTCCCCTATTATCTGTTGACGACCATTCCACACGACGGGATTTCCGTATAACGACAGCACCCTAGTCTTGGAATTGAACGACAGAGAGTCAGCCACGCTCTGGACATCTGTTCTGAAAGAGCGCGAGTGATAAAATCCGCTCACTATTCTATACACGCTGTCGGTGTTGAGACAATAGCTCTGCATCTTCAGGGTGTCAGCGTGGAGAAACAGCGTGTCGGGCTCAGAGTAGTTCTTCACCAGAGCCTTGCCATAGGAAAGGCAATGGCCGGTACTGTCGTTGTAGTAGCAGTAGTCGCCTGTCAGAATTGTCTTGTTGGGCTCGTCGTTGTACACAAAGTCGCCAAAGCCCTCTGCCACGCGGTTGTCCTTGTCAAACACGATTGAGTCAGCCACCATTTTGGAGCCCACATTAACCACCACAGACCGGTTAAGCAGCACCGCCTTGTTGGTCTCCGTATTAAAGACACCGTTCTCTGTGTATATCTGAGTCTGCCCGTTCACAACATTTGAGCGGCCTCTTGTCTGTGCGTCTTTCGTCACTACATTATAATATAGCGTATCGGTACGCATATTGTAGTTGTCGCTCTTGAGTTCTACGTTATAATTGAACACGGCCTGCTTGGTGTGGGCGTCATATTGTCCCCAGTCTGATGTCAAGGTGTCGCCCCCGTCAATGAGCTCACCACCCTCAAAGAAATATCCCATATTGTACAGGCGGTCGTAATCCAAAGAATCGGTATAAAGCGTAGATTTACCATGCCTCAGGACAACACCACGATGCGACTGGCTGCGAGCCTGCGCCACCTGCGAATTGCCATCGTAGAACAAATACTCGCACCTCAAGGAAAGGGTGTCGCCTTGAAACATCTTTACATTGTCGAACGCCTTGAATGAGTTGCTTTCTTTGAAGAAGTTGGCACTGTCGCATTTAAGAACCGTGCCGTCATGATAGAATTCCACATGACCGATGAACACTTGCACACCAGGCAATTCCAGTTCGTTGTAAACGACGGAGTCCGCATGGCGCACCACGATTTCCCCACCTTTGGGACGCGTCTTCTTGACATTCGTGACGTTCTTGCCCCGTGGTGTGGAGAGATATGCCACGCTGTCCAACGAGCACATAGCAAACAAAAGAAAAACAAGCATTACCAATACACCTGTTTTTCTCCCGTTTCGTTGCAGTCCAGACACAAACTTCTCTCTCATAGAAACAGTGTGCCAAATCATGTCTTCAACCAATTGTATTTGTATCCGGTCTTTTTCCAACCGTCTTTGATACTTATATAAGTAGTCTTTATCTTTTCCCTAACCCATTTTTCGACAATCTCTTCGCTCTTCTTTTCCTTAACAATCTCCGTAAGCAGTTTGAAATCGTCGGTCACGTCGGCCTTGTGCTCAGGTATCTTGTTCTTGAGTTTGACAATGGAGCATACCTTCATGCCACTGTTAGCGTCCATCACAAAAGCATTGGACACCTCGCCAACGCCAAGGCGCTCCACAACCTTAGCCACATCCTGGTGCATATAGTGGAGTTCATCCATCTTGTACCTTGAGGATTGTGAGCCTGTAGTCATGTCGGTAGACGCCATTATTCCACGGTTGTTTCTTGTATCCTTGTCCTCAGAAAACAGCAAGACTGCGTTCTCGAAGTCTATTTTTCCAGCTCTTATCTGAGACGCCACGCTGTCAAGTCTAGCAAGGGTTTTATCGAGTTCTTCGTCAGACACCTCAGGCTTCCTGAGTATGTGCCGGCAGTTAACCTTCTCGCCCCTACGCTCTATCAGTTGTATGATATGGTAGCCATATTCCGTTTTAACCACCTTTGACACCGTCTTGGGGTCGGTAAGCGAAAATGCCACGCTCGAAAACTCCGGCACAAGGTCGGCACGTCCCATAAAGCCCAATTCACCGCCTCGGGAACTAGACGCATCAGCAGAATAAAGACGCGCCAACGTGGCGAAAGACTCTCCTTTCTTGACCCTCTCGGCATATTCCACCAGTTCTGCCTTGACGCGTTCTATCTCGTCCTGAGACACGTAGGGATGCTGAGTTATAATCTGCACCTCTACCTGCATCGGGATTGTAGGAAGGCTGTCTTTGGGAATATCCTTAAAATAGCGCCTCACTTCCGCAGGAGTGACATTGTCGTCGCCTATTATCTTTGCGCGCACCTGATATATCTTCGACTGCTCTATATAGGACTTCGTCAGTTGCGCCCTCAGCTCCTTAATAGACTGGTTGCGGTATTCCTCAAGGGCTTTTTCTGACCCTACTTGGTCAACGAGCCTCTGCAGCTCCTCGTCGACTCTGCTCGCCACGTCTGATGCCGACACTTCTATACTGTCGAGTTCAGCCTGGTGCAAAAAAAGCTTTTGGACCGCAAGCTGCTCAGGTATTGTCACATAAGGGTCGCCCTGAATAGGACTGCGGTCAAATTCTGCCTGGAGGCGAATCCATTCTATGTCAGATTTAAGTATTGGCTCGCCGCCTACAACCCACGCCACCTCGTCCAGCACATTGTTTTGGGCTGTGAGATGCGGAAACGACAGCAACGCCGCACAAAACAAAAAAATGTATTTCAGTTTGTTCATAGTATCTCAATCATGATTGTTGACAGTAGACAGCACGCTCTCGTCAACAGTATATCCGTATTGCTTGCGCAAGAGTTTCACCCAGTTCTGCTCCTGATAGTTCTGGAAATCAGACAAGACCGCGTTCTTAACGTCCACTACGTCTTTAGGCCGCTTAAGCTTTTTGC
>CAVGQS010000100.1:0-9237 GCA_963631415.1 Lactococcus garvieae
CAGCGTTTCCCCCGAGATTTTTTCGTTAAGTCCGCATAAAATTTTTTTAAGTCCTACTTTTCAATCGCTAAAGTACTACTTAAAAATTCTCAAGTGCGCGCCCGACGTAACGCGCTGGAAATGAGGCGCACACAAAATGCGTGAATTTTCACGAAAAGGGCTTTTTGGCAGGAGGTTCGTAGCCCTTCCGTTTGGGAAATGATTGGGAGAGGTTCGTCTCTTTCAGAAGTCTGTCATATTTCCAGAAATATTATGCGGAGTGACTCTCAAATGAGCAGTGGCCACAGATTTTTGAAGTGAGAAGCCCCTCTGTCGAAACGGTGTCTGCGGGGAGTCTTCAGTGCTGCCGGCTTGGTCTGATTGCGGCAGCCGAACCGCCCGCCAATTTTGTCGTGCAAAAAAAAGTTAGCGCACGTTCCCTTTTGTCTGCATATTCATAAAAAGAATTAAGAAACTCCCTTTGCCTTAACGCTTTGTCACGCAAAAGCACTACTTTTGCACACTGATATTATAAATACCTATATTCAACTACTATGGACAAAGCAAGTTATGCCTTAGGGCTCGGCATCGGCCATCAGCTCAAGGGCATGGGTGGCGACAAACTCAACATTGACGATTTCGCCAGCGCAATCAAGGACGTCATTGGCGGCAAGGAACTGAAGATGAGCATGAAGGAAGCTCAGATTGTTGCCAGTACATTCATACAGCAAGCGGAAGAGGAAAACCGCAAGGCCATGGAGGAGGCAGGCGCCAAGTTTAAGGCTGCCGGCGAGCAATACCTGGCCGACAACGCTGGCCGCGACGGAGTGACCGTCACCGCCAGCGGACTGCAGTACGAAGTCCTCAGCGAGGGCAACGGCAAGAGCCCCAAGGCCACCGACAGCGTGAAGTGCCACTATGAGGGCCGCCTCATCGACGGCACTGTCTTCGACAGCTCCTACCGCCGCGGCACTCCCGCCACCTTCCCCCTCAACGGCGTCATCGCCGGCTGGACCGAGGGCCTGCAGCTCATGAAGGAGGGCGCCAAGTTCCGCTTCCACATCCCCTTCAACCTCGCCTACGGCGCCAACGGAGCCGGCGAGAGCATACCGCCCTACTCGGCGCTGGTGTTCGACGTGGAACTGATTGAAGTGCAGTAACCTGTGCGCCATGTCACCGCAAAACAACGCAAACCAAACAAAAACAAAATAACAGTTATGAAAAAGACACTTATCATCGTTGCCGCAGCACTTGTGGCATTTGGCTCCTGCAACAAGGGAGGCATTCCCGGCGGCAACCCCAAGACCGACCTCGACACTCTGAGCTATGAACTCGGTGTGGCCAACTCGCAGGGCGTGAAGATGTACATAGCCAACCAGCTCGGCATCGACACAGCCTACATGGACGAATTCTACAAGGGCTTCGCTGCCGCTGCCCAGGCTGGCGACGACAAGAAGCGCGCTGCCTACTTCGCCGGCGTGCAGATTGGCCAGCAGGTTGGCACTCAGGTCTATGCCGCTGCCAACAGCGAGCTCTTCGGCACCGACTCCACTCAGCACATCAACCTCGAGCAGCTCGTAGCCGGTTTCATCGAGGGCGCCAAGGGCGAGTCTAAGATTAGCTTCGAGCAGATCAAGAGGGAACTCACCAAGCGCGTGGAGACCTACAAAGACCGCAACCTCAGCAAGACCTATGGCGACAACAAGAAGAAAAGCGACGCTTTCATCGCAGCAAAAGCCAAGGAAGAAGGCGTGAAGAAACTGCCCGGCGGCACGCTCTACAAAGTGCTGACCCAAGGCAACGGCCCCGTGCCCAGCGCCAACAGCAAGGTGCAGGTAATCTATGAGGGCAAGACCGTCGACGGCAATATCTTCGACAGCTCTGAGAAGAACAACGGCGGCAAGCCCACGGAGATTATGCTCTCGCAGGTTGTGCAAGGCTGGCAGGAAGCCCTCTCGGCCATGGCTGAAGGTTCGGAGTGGGAACTCTACGTGCCCTACGACCAGGCCTACAACAACCGCGACATGGGCATCATCAAGCCTTACTCCGCACTCATCTTCAAGATCAAGCTCGTGAAGGTCAACTCTGACGTAACCGCAACACAGGCCGACGCCAAGAAAAAGTAATAACACATAAACAACGCAACAAACACAGATGAAACGAATAATTCTTTCAGCTCTCGTCCTTCTCGTCGCCGCCGGCACCGTCAGCGCGCAGAAGCAGAAGAAGGCCGGCAAGAGCAAGGCAGTCAAAGCTGCCAAGGTTGAGGCCGCCACTCCCGCAAAGGCCACTCCCGACACCGTCAGCACCGACGTGTTCAGCTACTGCCTGGGCGCAGCCAACTCCAACGGACTCAAGCAGTACCTGCAGATGCAGCTCCACGTTGACACAACCCAGAACATGGGCGACTTCATGCGCGGCTTCCAGGAGTTTGCCAACGATCCCAAGAACACCAAGCTCAAGGCCTACTACGTGGGCATGCAGATTGCCGACCAGGTGATGAGCCAGATCCTTCCGCAGACCAACAAGCAGATTACCGACAGCAGCGACTCGTCGTTTGTCAACGCATCCGAGTTCATGCGCGGCTTCACTGAGGCTATCAGCGGCACAGCGCCCCTCTCCTCCGACTCCGCCATCAGCGTGGCTTCGCGCCAGATGGAATACTACCACGACCAGCTCATGGAGAAGAAGTATGGCGACAACCGCATTGCCGGCGAGAAATTCCTCGCTGAAAACGCCAAGAAAGACAGTGTGATTACACTGCCCAGCGGACTGCAGTATAAGGTGCTGACCGCCGGCACTGGCGAAAAGCCCACCGCTACCTCTAAGGTGGAGGTCAACTACGAAGGCCGCCTCATCGACGGCACCGTCTTCGACAGCTCCTACAAGCGCAACAAGACTCAGGAGTTCAACGTCAACGGCGTAGTGCCCGGCTTCTCTGAGGCCCTCCAGCTGATGCCCGTAGGCTCCACTTGGGAAATCTACGTCCCCTACAACCTGGCTTACGGCGCACGCGAAAACCGCAACTCACCCATCAAGCCGTTCTCCGCGCTCATCTTCAAGATAGAACTGGTGTCCATCAAGGCTGCACCGCAGCCTAAGGTGCCGGCTACCACCAAGTAAGCCACGGCTCGAATCGTATCTAAGCCCCGCGGCTTGATATAAACACAAAAAAACGCCCTGCGAAGTCACATTCGCAGGGCGTTTTTTTTGTGTCCCGGTTTTTGCCGGGGCGTTATGACTGTGTCTGTTTCCTTGGCAAAACGGGTATAACGGGCGATGGTATACGGACGCAAGGGGGGGCGTTAAGGCTGTGCCTGTTTCCTTGGCTAAGCAGCCAGTGTTTTGCGTCTTGTTGCCTGTGTTTTGCGTTTTGTTGCCTGTGTTTTGTGTTTTGCGTTTTGTTGCTTGGCAGCCTTATTTCATCCCCAAAATCTCTTTTACCAGCGGTATAATCGCCTTTTTGAGGACCTTCTCGTTGAGGCGGTGCTCGCCCTCAAACTTCATGGCGTTGGGGTAGTGCTTCTTGAAGAGGTCGTAGGTGTTGACCACCGGGTCGTTGATGCCAAACAGTCCCCAGCAGGTCTCCTTCTGCTCGGGGGTGATGTCCTTGAACTGCTGGCGCTCCATCTGGTTGTGGTGCTGTATGATGTCCCTTGTGATGCGAAACGTCTTCTGGTTGTCCTTGCGGCGGTTGAAGAACTGGTGTTCGCCCGTCTTGAGCACCTTGCTCATCGTCGACATGTTGAAGGCGGGGTTCACGCAGATGCGCTTGAAGTTCCTCATCTGCTGCGCATACATGCCGCCCATCGAGGTGCCTATCACCAGGTCGGGCTGTTCCTTGGCGCACAGTTCCTTGAGGTAGGGCAGGGCCTCGGCGGGGTCTACCGGAATGTCGGGCGCCACTATCTCCACTTCGGGCAGCAGCTGCGCCAGGAGCTGCACCGTGCCGCTTGAGCCCGACGAGCCAAAGCCGTGAAAGTAAACAATCTTCATCTTTTTGTCAATTTTTGTCGTTGCGTTTTCGTTGCTGTCAGTGAGCATTTTGCGGTGTTCGCCGCGCGCCCTTTGCGCCAAACGAACCAATTTGGCGCAAAGGTAGTGAATAATGCCCGCCTCGCGCGCCCGTTTCCAATAAAAATAGGTATATTTGCACGATTTTCAGACGATTTAAGGAAAAAGTATTTAATTTTTTATCTAGATGAACATTATTACGAAGACAGTCCAATTGCCTGACGGACGCGAAATCTCAATCGAGACAGGCAAATTGGCGAAACAGGCTGACGGCTCGGCTGTGCTGCGTATGGGCAAAACCGTACTCCTCGCAACCGTATGCGCAGCCAAGGACGCAGTACCCGGAACAGACTTTATGCCACTGCAGTGCGACTACCGCGAGCAGTATGCGGCAGCAGGCCGTTTCCCCGGCGGTTTCACCAAGCGTGAGGGCCGCCCCTCAGACAACGAAATCTTGACCTCTCGACTGGTAGACCGCGCTCTGCGCCCGCTCTTCCCGAGCAACTACCACGCCGAGGTTTTTGTTAATATCATGCTCCTCAGCGCCGACGGCGTTGACCAGCCCGACGCTCTCGCAGGCTTTGCCGCCAGCGCCGCCCTCGCATGCTCCGACATCCCCTTCGAGACTCCCATCTCTGAGGTGCGCGTAGCACGCGTCAACGGCGAATACGTCATCGACCCCACCTCGCAGCAGATGGAAGAGGCCGACATGGACCTCATGGTCGCTGCCACCAGCGACAACATCATGATGGTGGAGGGCGAGATGAAGGAAGTGCCCGAAAGCGCACTGCTCGAAGCCCTCAAGGCTGCCCACGCCGCCATCAAGCCCATGTGTCAGCTCCAGGTTGAGCTCTCCAAGGAGCTCGGCACCGACGTCAAGCGCGAATACTGCCACGAGGTCAACGACGAAGACCTTCGCCAGGAGCTCCGCGAGGCTTGCTACCAGCCCGCCTACGACGTGACCAAGCAGGCGCTCGAGAAGCACGCCCGTGCTGAGGCCTTCGAGAAGATTCGCGAGGACTTCAAGGTGGCCTACGCTGAGCGCAACACCAACCTCACACCTGAGGAGCTCGAAGAGAAGAACACGCTCATCGACCGCTACTACAACGACGTGGAGCGCGACGCCATGCGCCGCTGCGTGCTCGACGAGGGCATCCGCCTCGACGGCCGCAAGACCACCGACATTCGCCCCATCTGGTGCGAGACAGAGCCGCTGCCCATGCCTCACGGAAGCGCCATCTTCACGCGCGGCGAGACACAGTCGCTCTCTACCTGCACCCTCGGCACCAAGCTCGACGAGAAGCTCGTTGACGACGTGCTCGACAAGAGCTACATGAAGTTCCTCCTCCACTACAACTTCCCCCCGTTCTGCACGGGCGAAGCTAAGGCGCAGCGTGGAGTAGGCCGCCGCGAAATCGGCCACGGCCACCTCGCATGGCGCGCCCTCAAGGACATGATTCCTTCCGACTTCCCCTACACCGTGCGCCTCGTGTCGCAGATCCTGGAGTCCAACGGCTCCTCGTCTATGGCCACTGTCTGCGCAGGCACCCTCGCCCTCATGGACGCCGGCGTGCCCATCAAACGCCCCGTCAGCGGCATCGCCATGGGCCTCATCAAGAACCCGGGCGAAGACAAGTACGCTGTGCTTAGCGACATCCTCGGCGACGAGGACCACCTGGGCGACATGGACTTCAAGACCACGGGTACCGTCAAGGGACTTACCGCCACACAGATGGACATCAAGTGCGACGGACTGTCATACGAAATTCTCGAGAAAGCCCTCATGCAGGCCAAGGCCGGCAGAGAGTATATCCTCGGCAAGATAACCGAAACCATCGCAGAACCCCGCGCAGACCTCAAGCCCCACGTTCCCCGCATCGTGGCGTTTGAGATTCCTAAGGAGTTCATCGGCGCTGTCATCGGCCCCGGCGGCAAGATCATCCAGGGCATGCAGGAAGACACCGGCGCCACCATCACCATCGACGAGGAAGACGGCGTGGGCAAGATTCAGGTCAGCGCACCCGACAAGGCCAGCATCGACGCCGCTGTGGCCAAGATCAAGGCCATCGTGGCTGTGCCCGAGGTTGGCGAGGTCTACAGCGCCAAGATTACCAGCGTGATGCCCTACGGCTGCTTCGTTGAGTTCATGCCGGGCCGCGAAGGTCTCCTCCACATCAGCGAGATAGACTGGAAGCGCCTCGAGACAGTAGAAGAGGCCGGACTCAAGGAGGGCGACACCATCGACGTGAAGCTGCTTGAGATCAACGACAAGACCGGCAAGTTCAGACTCTCCCGCAAGGTGCTCATGCCCAAGCCCGAAGGCTACGAGGAGCGTCCCGCACGCCCCAGAGGCCCGCGCCGCGAAGGCAGAGGTCCGCGTCCCGCACGCCGCGACGGCGACAAGGAGTAATCTCTCATCTCCACATATATCTTGAAAAAAGCCCCGACTCCCTAACCAGGAGCGGGGCTTTTTCGTGTCTTGGCGGAGCGCTCTGCTGGCTCCGTCCTTGTTTGGAGCTCACTTTGTCGGCTCCGTCTTTGTTGCGGAGCGCTGTGCTGTCTCCGTCCTTGTTTCGGAGCACTCTGACTGCTCCGTCCTTGTTTCGGACCACACTTTGTCGGCTCCGTTTCACTCTCTTATTCCCACAATCCGGCAGCTGCCGGACTCTGACCCTTTCGTCTCAAGAACTTCCTTCCTTTGCGAGAACTTCTATATCAGTTGAGAAAACTTCTTGTTGTTTAGAGAACTTCTAATTGTTTAGAGGACACCTCTGCTTGTTGATTGAGGATTGCCCAGCGAGTTCTCCTCTTCGAAAAAATCAGCGCCGAGGACACTCCGTTGAGCAGTCCTCGGCGTTGGTTTTAGTAATTACTTGCTGCGGGCTTCAGGTCTCTGTCGTTGAGGCTGGCGCTTCCCGTCACGGTCTTCCTCACGCTTCCCGCCTCGCCCTTCAGCACTGCGCTGGCGCTGCCGGAGAGCTCTATTTCCAGTCTGTCGCACACCACTTTGCAGTCAGCCTTCGACGCATCGCTGCCGTCCAGGTCTATCTCCATAGCCTTGCCCGACACCGTGATGTTGCTGCTGCCCGAGAGGTCGCACTCCATGCTCCGGTCAGCCACGCAGTTGCCCTTGATGGCCGAAGAGCCGCTGGCGTCGAAGTCTGCCTCGTGGCAAGCCGCCTTGTCTACGCTGAAGGTAGAGCTGCCCTCTACGTCAGCCTCGAGCTTTCCGCACTTCAGGGCGTCTATCTTCACGCTCGACTTGCCGGACAAGTCCGCGCTGAAGTCTTGCCACTGCTCAAGTTTCTTGCAGTTGAACTCCGTAGAGCCATCTGCAGAAAACTCCCTCAGTGTGGGCGCCTTTATAATAAGGTGTATTTTTGGGCTGTTGCTGCTCAGCAAGCTGCCGTACTTCACGTTGAGCTCGCCGTTCTTTACCGTCATCTTGATGTTGTCCAGCACGTCGGCGTCGGCCTGGGCAGTCACCTCGCAGTTGTTGCCCTGCACAAACTCCACCGTCACGTCGGCGTTGCACTTGATTTCAATCTCGTCAAAGTCACCAACTGCAAACACCTTGTCCGAAGCGGCGGCTGTTGTCGTCTCTCTCTGTCCTGCCTGACTCTTGCAGGCCAACAGAGCCATGCATGCGAGCATGGGCACTAAATACTTTGTTTTGGTTCTCATGTTCGTAGGTTTTTTAGATGTTACAAAATTGAATGTTCGTTTGTTTGACGGCGAAACAGCCCCGCGGTTTAAGCGGGCTCGCCATTTTAACAATTTTTGGGAAATTCCGGCGCCCCAGTCCCGCCACGCAACCATCCCCCTGCTCTCTGACACCCTTGGCAGCCAACAGGCGCCGCCATCACTTCGCCCACCCTAAAACGCACCCGCAAAACAAGTTGCGGCAAAATCTTTTTGCGCAAAAACACTGCCGTTATGAAAAAATGTACGTATTTTTGCAGCATATAACACACGTTCCAATCTTTTATGGGTTTACTAATCCTGTTTTTCTTTCTTGCTTTGTCAGTTTCGGCTTTGTGCTCCGTGCTTGAGGCCGTGTTTTTGTCCACCCCCGCAACCTTCGTGGAAAGCGCCGGCGCTGCTGGCAAGAACCTCCGCTCGGCTGCGCTCCTCAAGAAACTGAAGAAAAATCCGAGCCGCCCCATCAGCGCCATCCTCACGCTCAACACCATCGCCAACACCATGGGCGCCGCAGCCGTCGGCACACAGGCAGGCCTGGTCTTCGGCAACGAGTGGATTGGTATCACCAGCGGCGTCATGACCCTGTGCATCCTCGTCTTTTCGGAGATAATACCCAAGACCATCGGCAACCGCTACTGGCGCTCGCTCGCCCTGCCCGCTGCCAACATCATCCGCGTCATGCTCTTCATCACCTATCCCCTCGTCATCCTGGCTGAGGGACTGACCAAATGCCTGGGCAAGGCCAAGTCGCAGTCAGTGAGCCGCGACGAAGTCAGCGCCATGGTCAAGGTAGGCGCCGACGAAGGCGTGTTTGAGAAAGAGGAGAACAAGATGATTCAGAACCTCATCAAGCTCTCCACCGTCACCGCCCACGAAATCATGACACCCAGCGTGGTGGTCACCTCCGCCAGCGAGTCGCTCACCGTCAAGGACTTCTACGCCAAGGAGGAATACAACACCTATTCGCGCATACCCGTCTACCGCGACGACGAGGACTACATCACCGGCTACGTCCTGCGACAGACCATCCTCGAGAAACTGGCCGAAGACAAGTTCTCCACCACCCTCAAGGAGATTGTCCACCCCATCTTGACCTTCCAGGAAGAAGCCAGCGTCTCCAGCATCCTCGAACTGATGCTGGCCAAGAAGGAGCACATCTCCGTCATCATCGACGAGTACGGCTGCATGCGCGGCATCGTCACACTCGAAGACGTCATCGAGACCATGCTCGGCTTCGAAATCATGGACGAGCGCGACACCGTCACCGACATGCAGGACCTCGCGCGCAAAAAGTGGGAGCAAATCCGCACCGACATCGTCGCCAAGCACTAATCCCCCTGCTCTCCATCCCCCACCAACCATAACGCCACCAAAAAAAGCGGCTGCGAATCCCTCGCAGCCGCTTTTTTTGTGCCGTGTCGCCCCTTCAGGACAAAACCTCGCAAGGTAAAATCTCTGTTCGTCTCATTTTCAGTGCATTAAGCCTGGTGCGCACTTAAGAATTTTTAAGTAGTACTTTAGCGATTGAAAACAAGGACTTAA
>CAVGQS010000101.1:0-9189 GCA_963631415.1 Lactococcus garvieae
TGTTTTCAATCGCTCAAGTGCTTCTTAAAAATTCTTAAGTGCGCGCCAGACGTAACGCGTTGGAAATGAGGCGCACATGAACTGTGCTAATTTTCACGAAAAAGACTTTTTGAGGGGCAGGAGGTTCGGTGGTTCGAATGTTAGAGGTTTTAGCGGACAGCAATGTTATCCATTTCCCTTGGAAACGGGAACGCCCGGTGGCTCTCTGATGAAGAGAAGTCCTTGTCTGGTGAAGAGAAGTCCTTGTCTTGTGAAACGAAGTGCTTCGGAGCGTTGGCGGGGTGGCTCCGCGCCCGCATGGCGACCAAAAAAATGCGGACAAATCCGTGTATTGGATTTGTCCGCATTGTGCTGGCGCTGAGCCGGTTGTGGCGGCGCCAGTGGGATGTGCTGTAGTCTCTGTGGATTACTTGATGCAGCCGAGTTCCTTGCCCACCTTGACGAAGGCGGCTACGCACTTGTCGAGGTGCGAGCGCTCGTGGCCGGCAGATACCTGGACGCGGATGCGCGCCTGGCCCTTCGGAACGACGGGATAGTAGAAGCCAGTGACGTAGATGCCCTCTTCCTGCAGCTTGGCGGCGAAGGTCTGCGACAGCTTGGCGTCGTAGAGCATCACTGCGCAGATGGCAGACTGGGTGGGCTTGATGTCGAAGCCGGCAGCCATCATCTTGTCGCGGAAGTAGTTTACGTTCTCAACCAGCTTGTCGTGGATGGAGGTGTCTTCCTTGAGCATGTTGAACATCTCGATGCCTGCGCCCACGAGCGAAGGTGCCAGAGAGTTTGAGAAGAGGTAGGGACGGCTGCGCTGACGCAGGAGGTCGATGATCTCCTTGCGGCCGGTGGTGAATCCGCCCATGGCGCCGCCGAAGGACTTGCCCAGGGTGCCGGTGTAGATGTCTACGCGGCCGTAGGTGTTGTAGAACTCGCTGACGCCGTGGCCAGTGGCTCCCACTACGCCTGCGGAGTGGCTTTCGTCTACCATCACGAGGGCGTCGTACTTCTCAGCCAGGTCGCAGATCTTGTCCATCGGGGCTACGTTGCCGTCCATGGAGAAGACTCCGTCGGTCACGATGATGCGGAAGCGCTGTGCCTGTGCTTCCTGCAGGCATTTCTCGAGTTCGCCCATGTCGGCGTTGGCATAGCGGTAGCGCTTAGCCTTGCAGAGGCGCACGCCGTCGATGATGGAGGCGTGGTTGAGGGCGTCGGATATGATGGCGTCTTCGTCGGTCAGGAGGGGTTCGAACACACCGCCGTTGGCGTCAAAGCAGGCGGCGTAGAGGATGGTGTCTTCGGTCTTGAAGAACTCGGAGATCTTGGCCTCGAGTTCCTTGTGGATGTCGGCAGTGCCGCAGATGAAGCGTACAGACGACATGCCGAAGCCGCGCTTGTCCATCATGTCCTTGGCTGCCTGGATGAGGCGCGGGTGGTTGGAGAGGCCGAGGTAGTTGTTTGCGCAGAAATTCAGCACTTCTTTACCTGCAACCTGGATGGCTGCCTGCTGCGGGCTCTCGATAAGGCGCTCGTCCTTGTAGAGTCCGGCTTCCTTAATCTCAGCGAGGGTCTTGCTGAGATGTTCTTTCATTTTACCGTACATATTAGTTTAGTTATGTGTGTTAGTTGTGTGTTTTGCGCTGTGTGTGAATACTTCCTTTATCAAAATGCAAAGGAAACAATTTATTGTGAATACGCAAAGAAAAGGGCGTCAATTTATTTCTTTCCGAACTTGTCTTGCAGCGGGTGCGTGCCCTTGGGGGCATTGTAGAAGCCGGGCGCGAGCTGCCTGACCTCTTCCCAGCACTGGCGCGCCTCGTCTTTCTTGCGCTGCTTGAGGAGCGCTTCGCCCTTTACGTTGATGATGGCGGGCTTCCACTCGTCGGCTGAGGTCCAAAGCAGGGCGTTGCCGCATAGCTTGATGGCCTGTTCGGGGTCGCCTGCCTTGAGGTTGATGCGGGCGGCGTGGTAGAGGAACATGGGCATTTGGTATGCCAGGCCTTCGGTTATGGTGGTGTCGCCGCTGGAGAGTCCGCTCAGGAGCTTGTCGAGCAGTGAGTTGGTCTCCTGCAGGGCGCGCTCGGTGTCGTTCTTGTCGCGTTCGAGCATCAGTATGTATTGCTGGCGGCTGAGGCTGCCGAAGAGCCAGCCCTGCATCTTTATCTCGGGGTCGGGCGACAGTTCAAACATTCCGTAGTTGTACTGCAGCTGCTCGAATGCCACCTCGGCGTCTTCGAACTGCCCCGTGTGGCCGTAGTCGACGGCGCGGCACAGCTCAAAGCTGTACTGCCTGACGGTGAGGTCGAAGTCGCTCATGTCGAAGCCGCGGATGCCCTCCTGCAGCAGGTGGGTGGTGAGGTCTATGGCCTTGTCGTAGTGGGTGATGGCGGTGGAGTATTGCTTGAGCGAGTCGGCGTAGGCGCCCAGTCCCATGCTGGCGTAGATGACGC
This sequence comes from Lactococcus garvieae, assembly GCA_963631415.1. Classification (GTDB taxonomy): domain Bacteria; phylum Bacteroidota; class Bacteroidia; order Bacteroidales; family Bacteroidaceae; genus UBA6382. The sequence goes on from CAVGQS010000101.1 coordinate 2,442, forward strand.
TGGTCTCCACCTCCTTGGTGCGCATCTGCTTGATGCTGGGGTAGAGGGCTTCGGCGCGCTGGAAGTACCTGAGGGCGAGGGTGGTGTCGCGCAGGCTGTCGCGGTGGAGCACTCCGTTGATGGCGAGGTATTTGGCTTTGTAGTCGGGCGTGACGTTGAGCCGGGCTATGCTGTCCCACAGGGCGGAGGCTTCCTTGAAGCGGTGTCTCTGCACCATCAGGCGGCCGCGCTCAAAGGCGAGTTCGGCAGCGTCGTTGTTGCTGTTGGTCTGTGCGCCCGCCGCGGTGGCGAGCGTGAGGCAGCAGAGGGCTGCCAGTAGTCTTATGCTGTGTGTCATGGTTTATTTCATTGGTGTGAGGTGGTAGTCTATCATGCGGCTGAGTGCGCGGCGGCACACGGGGCAGAAGGTCTTGACGCTGTTGGTGCGCATGCGGCAGTTTACGGCGGGGCGCCAGACTCCCTTGCTCAGGTAGCCTCCGCCCTCAAACACGCCCACGGTGGCAGCGTCGTTTTTGTCCAGCCGCGCCACGTCGTCGGCGGTGGCGGGCACGTGGGTGCCCTTGGGCAGCATGTCAGCCCACTTGCTGCCGAAGTCTGCGAGGGTGGTGAGGTTTTCGTTCCACGGCTCTATGTCGGGGTAGTAGTACTGCGTGTAGGCGTCGTCGTAGAAGTATTCGTCGCCCAGGCCGCCAAACTCGTGGGCGAACTCGTGCACGGTGACGGGTATGGCCTGGCTGTTGTCGGCGGCGGTGATGCAGTAGCTGTTGTAGACGCCGCTGCCGCCGTAGGTGGCGGTGTTGGCAAGGATGAGCACGTGCTCGTAGGGCACGCCGGCGAGCAGGTCGTTGGCAGTGCGCAGGTTTGGCACACCGAGCAGGCGGTCCATGTGGAAGAAGTTGAAGTAGGAGTTTAGCGCTGTCTGCCTCCAGATGCCCTTGGCGGGCTCGCTGGTGCCGCTCTGCGCTGAGGCGGCTCCCACTGCCACCACGTTGAACCTCTGGCGGTTGGAGCGGAAGGGCTCGTAGCAGAAGAGGCTGTCGGTGAAGCGCCGGGCATCAGCGTAGAACTTAGGCAGTTCGTCGGCGGTGTAGCCCTCGGCCAGTATGGCGATGTCGATGCGTTCCCTGCAGTCGCCCGATTCAAGGATGCTGACGGCGGGCGGCAGGCCGGTGCGTGCCGAGAGGTTGGCTATGAGCATGTCGCTCGGGTCTACCCTGTGGCGCAGCGAGGCTACGGGCTTCTGCCTGAAGTCGTAGAGGTTGACCTCCACGTCCACTGCGTTGCGCGGCATGGGCACCAGCACCACGTGGTCGAAGGCGCAGCGGGCGGTGGTGGCCTCGCGCGTGCCTGCCCATTCCTGGAAGTGGGAGGAGAAGGAGCTGCGGTAGATGACCCGCTGGGTGTCGGCGGTGCGCAGCGTGATGTCGGCGGTGCCCTTGAGGAGCATGGTGTCGAGGTTCACGCGCCGCCCAGCCCACACGTCGGTGGCGTAGCAGCGGTCGAGGTAGATTTGCTGGCTTGCCGAGTCGCCGGCGAAGACGTAGTCAAGGCGCAGGGTGCGCCCGTCGAAGCAGGAGTCGAAGTCTACGTCCGCTTTTGTGGCGGCGGCTATGGAGAGCAGGAGCAGTGCAAAAAGTGTTCTCATTGGTGTAGGGAATTTATATGGTGTCCAGCAGGGCGGCGTAGGCGGGGCAGTCCTCCAGTTTGTTGGAGTCCACCAGGTGTGAGCGGAGTCCCGCTGCGGTGCCTGCCGCGATGTTTTCGGCCAGGTCGTCGAAGTATGCAGTCTCTTGCGCTGCGATGCCCGTCTGGTCTGTCATGCGCCGGTAGATGTCGGGCGAGGGCTTCGCCATGCCCATCTGGAAACTGAGGAAGACACCGTCGAACAGGTCTTCGGGCTTCAGTCCCTGCTGCTCCAGCATGTCGAGGGTGCGCTGCCACATGTGGCTGTTGATGTTGCTGAGCAGGTAGACTTTGCGGCTCTTGCGCAGCGACTGGATTGCCTCGGCGCGACGGGGCGGAAACTCGCCGTCGAGGGAAAGGAGCGTGGCGGTGATGTCCTGGAGCGTCACTCCCTGCTTGCAGTGGGGCAGTAGCAGCGCGGCAAACTGGTCTTCGCTGATGAAGCCGTTGATGTAGGTGTTGATGGCTTCGTCGGCCTTGCTGCGCGCGGCTGCGTCGTGGTATTGCGAGTTGACGGCGTCGGGCATGGAGACGGGGAGCCCCAGTCTTATGAACTTCTCGGCAGCGCCCCTGAAGTCAAAATTCATGAGCACGCCGCCAAGGTCGAAGACTATGTTTTTGATATTGCTGATTGTGTTGTTCATCGTGTGTGAGAGGGTTGGCTGTCCATAAATAATTCCAGAGTGCCGCCGCGCTGTATGTCGCTGAAGTCTATGTAGTCCTTCTTGTACGGCTTTCCGTTGAGCTTCACCTTGCCAATGTAGAGGTTCTTGCTGGAGTTGTTGTGGGCCACTATCGTGAAGACCTTGCCGGTGGCTGTGGTGAACGAAGCCCTCTTGACGAGCGGGCTGCCAAACTGGTAGCGCCCGCCGCAGGGCTCCACCTGATAGAGTCCGAGGGCGGAGGAGACGAACCATGCCGACATCTGTCCGCAGTCTTCGTTGCCCGCCAGTCCGCCAGGGGTGTCGTCGTAGAGCGTGGTCATGATGCGCCTCACCATGGCGGCTGTCTTGTCCTGCCGTCCGGCGTAGTTGTAGAGGTATGCTATGTGGTGGCTGGGCTCGTTGCCGTGGGCGTACTGGCCTATGAGTCCCGCGATGTCGGGCGTGTAGTTGTCGCCGAGGTCTTCGTCGGCGCTGAAGAGTGAGTCGAGCCGCGCCACAAACGCCTTGTCGCCGCCCAGCAGCGCCTTGAGTCCGCCGACGTCGTGGGGCGTGAGCCACAGGTACTGCCACGGGTTGCCCTCGGTGTAGTCGCGCGTCTGAATGTTGGGACGGAAGCCTTGGGCGGACTGGAAGTTGCCCTGCTGGTCAAGCGAGCGCATGAATCCCGTCTGGCTGTCGTAGAGCCGCCTGTAGCCGAGGCTTCGCTTGGCAAAATACTCGTAGTCCTGGGTGTGTCCCAGCATTTTTGCCGCCTGCGCCACACACCAGTCGTCAAGGCAATACTCCATGGTGAGCGAGACGCTCTGGTCCAGTCGGTTGGACACATATCCCAGCCGCTTCATGTCGTCGAGCCCGAGGTAGTTGGACATCATGGTGTTCTTGAGCGCGAGGTATGCCTCCTCCTGCTTGTCGGGGCTGACGAATCCCTTGAGCAGCATGTCGGCAAGGATGGGCACTCCCGACATGCCCACCATGGTGTAGGTCTCGGTACTCATGAGGTGCCAGATGGGCAAGAAGCCCTGCTCGCGGCTTATCTTGAGCAGCGTGGCGGCCCAGTCTTTCTGCATCTGCGGCAGCAGGAGCGTGGCCAGGGGGTGGTAGGTGCGGTAGGTGTCCCAGCAGCTCCAGATGGTATAGGTCGCGGCGGTGCTGTCGCGGTGGGCGGTGCGGTCAGCGCCCATATAGCTGCCGTCGGTGTCGGAGCAGACGATGGGCTGCAGCATCATGTGGTAGAGCGCCGTGTAGAATATGGTCTTGTGCTTCGGGTCGTAGAATTCGGCGTCGACAGCCCCGAGCCATTTGTTCCACGCCTGCTGCGCTGAGTCGCGGACCTGCTCAAACGAATGCATGCCGGCAGACTCGCTCCTGAGGTTGGCCAGCGCGTTGTCGGCGCTGACGGCAGATATTGCCAGTTTCACTACGAGCTGGTTCTCGTCGCCTCCAAGCACGGCTTCGCCAAAGGCGCGCGTGCTGTGCAGAGCCTTGCCGGGCTGCAGCTGGTTGTCTTCGTAGACGCTCCATGCGGCAATGGGGCGCGAGAACTCGGCAGCGAAATACACGGTGTGGCGCGGCGACCACCCCTTGGAGGTGCGGTGGCCGACGATGGTGCGGCTGTCTGCCTGGTGTATCTCGCAGTCGGTCGCCACGTCGCCGATGGCGTTGCGCAGGTCGATGATTACCCTTTGGTCGCGGCAGTCTGCCTGCCAGCTGAAACGCAGCCACGACACGCGGCTGGTGGCGGTCATCTCTGCCAGTATGTTCCAGCGGTCAAGCAACACGCTGTAGTAGCCGGCGCGGGCTGTTTCGTTGGCGTGTGAAAACGAGGAGAAATGCCCCGTTTCGGGTTTGCCGCTTTCGCCGTGAGCCTTGCTGACGTTGCCGCTCACGGGCATCAGCAGTATGTCGCCCAGGTCGCGGCAGCCCGGCCCGCTGATGTGGAGCGGACTGAAGCCCAGTATCTCGCTGTCTGCCCAGTTGTAGCCCGAACACCAGTCCCAGCCTTCGCCCACTTCTACAGGGCCGGGGTTGGCCATGCCGAACGGCACGCCGCCCCCCACTGCCACATGGCCGTGGTTGTCGGTGCCGATGAGGGGGTTGACATATTCAGAGCTGTTGCCCGGCTGCCGCAACCCGTCGTCAGCGGCAAGAGATGCCGACGGCGTGAGCGCCAGGCATAGCGCCATGACAATAAGGGCAACAAGGCAAGGTCGGGACTTCATTATTTATATAGGCTTTTTGCTGCTAATCCGCAGTGTGTAAAAACAGCGACAAAGGTAATAAAAGATTGCCTAAAATGCGGTGTTTGTTGATAAAAGTGTAATTTTGCAACACTACAACACTTATCTAAAGACAAAAGCAAAAAACAATGGCAACAACTCCTGAATTTAAGTACGCTCCCATGTTTCAGCTGGGACCCGACACTACAGAGTATTATCTTCTCACCAAAGACCACGTGTCGGTTGGCGAATTTGAGGGACACCCCATCCTCAAGGTCGAGGCTGAGGGCCTGACCAAGATGGCCAACGCCGCCTTCCGCGACGTGAGCTTCATGCTGCGCCGCAGCCACAACGAGCAGGTGGCCAAAATCCTCTCCGACCCCGAGGCTTCCGACAACGACAAATATGTGGCGCTGACCTTCCTTCGCAACGCCGAGGTGGCTGCCAAGGGCAGTCTGCCGCTGTGCCAGGACACCGGCACCGCCATCGTCCACGGTGAGAAGGGCCAGCAGGTGTGGACCGGCTTCTGCGACGAAGAGGCTCTGTCGAAGGGCGTCTACAAGACCTACACCGAGGAGAACCTCCGCTATTCGCAGAACGCGCCCCTCGACATGTACAACGAGGTCAACACGCGCTGCAACCTGCCTGCTCAGATAGACATCGAGGCGACCGAGGGCATGGAGTACAGATTCCTCTGCGTCACCAAGGGCGGCGGTTCTGCCAACAAGACTTACCTCTATCAGGAGACCAAGGCGCGCATACAGAATCCCGGCACCCTCATCCCCTTCCTTGTGGAGAAGATGAAGAGCCTGGGCACCGCGGCATGCCCGCCCTACCACATCGCCATTGTCATTGGCGGCACCAGCGCCGAGAAGAACCTGCTCACTGTCAAGCTGGCGTCGACCCACTACTACGACTCGCTGCCCACCACCGGCGACAGCACCGGCCGCGCCTTCCGCGACGTGGAACTTGAGGAGACGCTCCTCCACGAGGCTTGGAACATAGGCCTCGGAGCGCAGTTCGGCGGCAAGTATATGGCCCACGACGTCAGGGTGGTGCGCCTGCCGCGCCACGGCGCTTCGTGCCCCATCGGCCTGGGCGTGAGCTGCTCCGCCGACCGCAACATCAAGTGCAAAATCAACAAGGACGGCATCTGGATAGAGAAGATGGACGACAAACCCTACGAACTCATCCCGGCTGAGCTGCGCAATGCCGGCGAGGGCGACGCCGTCAAGATTGACCTCAACCAGCCCATGCGCGACGTGTGCAACATACTGACCCAGTATCCCATTGGCACACGCCTCTCGCTCAACGGCACCATCATCGTGGGCCGCGACATTGCCCACGCCAAGATCAAGGCGCGCCTCGACGCTGGCGAGGAGATGCCCGAATACCTCAAGAACCACCCCATCTACTACGCCGGCCCCGCCAAGACCCCGGCTGGCATGGCGTGCGGCTCGATGGGCCCCACCACGGCAGGGCGCATGGACCCCTACGTTGAGGAGTTCCAGTCACACGGCGGCAGCCTCATCATGCTGGCCAAGGGCAACCGCTCTGCCGACGTGACCAACGCCTGCAAGGCCCACGGCGGCTTCTACCTCGGCTCCATCGGCGGCCCCGCAGCCATCCTTGCCCAAAACAACATCAAGTCGATAGAGTGCGTGGAGTATCCCGAACTCGGCATGGAGGCCATCTGGAAGATAGAGGTAGAGAACTTCCCCGCCTTCATCCTCGTCGACGACAAGGGCAACGACTTCTTCAAACAACTCAAGCCTGGCTGCTGCCGCAAATAGGGCGCTGAGCGACCAGACTTCATCTAGCGGAGAAAAGTTGATTTCCCCACTGCATTATGGCGGAAGCGGTTCGTTTCCGCCATAATAGTTTTCTCCCGTATTGTGCGACAGCACTTTTAACTGGAGATGCATTCTCCTGTTTCAGTATCGAAAAAATCCATTGCTGTCCGCTAAAACTCTCTAACATTCGGACCGCTGAGCCTCCTGCCCCGAAAAGCCCTTTTCGTGAAAATTCGCGCAGTTTGTGTGCGCCTCATTTCCAGCGCGTTACGTCTGCCACGCACTAAAGAATTTTTAAGAAGCACTTGAGCGATTGAAAAGTAGGACTTAAAAAAATTTTATGCGGACTTAACGAAAAAATCTCCGCGGAAACGCTGCAAGATTTCCGCGG
>CAVGQS010000102.1:0-9087 GCA_963631415.1 Lactococcus garvieae
GAGCCGAGCGCGCCGACAGGCGTTGGCCGGCTCGCTATGGGGAATGGGCAAGCACTGCGAGGGCATGAGGCTGATGCAGACGCTGCTGCACCCGAAGGAGTATAACAAGATAAAAAAGAAGGCAAGGAGGATGAAAGACTTTTCGCAACTTGGGGTATCTTATACTCCGAAAGACGGCAAGAAGCGGTTTGCCAGCGGCACTACGCAGTTGCGGCAGCTGGTGAACGTGCGTATAGAGGTGCTGGACTATGAGCGTGACGTGCGGACGAAGTATGGCGAGAGGTGGCTGGTGCAATTCCGCGATACGCGCAACGGCCAACTGAGCAAGTTCTTCACCGACTGCGACGAGATGAAGAGCAATCTGGACACACTGAGGGATATGGGCGAGATACCTTTTGCCACGACGATAGCGGCGGAGTATTTCGGTGACAACAAAGTAAAATACAAATTCACTTAATACTGAGAGAGATGGCAAAGACAGACTTTTACAAATGCTATGGCGCGGAGCAGGCGCAGAACCGGCTGATAGAGATAGGCAAGGACAACTGGCTGCTAATCTACGGCTACGGCACGGAAGACGGGCAGGGCTACAACTGGCGCAAGTACTACGACCACGAGCCTACTGACAAGGAGATGCGCGAGGAAATACATGCTCTGATAGACGAGCAGACGGACTACGAGATAGCGAACGGCTGCGAGTGGAACGGGATGAGCGTGTATCTGAGCGAGGAGAACCAACGTAACTTCAAGGCGGCATACGACTTGGCGGTGCAGACGAGCGGCCAGACGCTGCCGCTGAAATTCAAGTTGGGCGAGGATGCGGAAGGGAACGCGCAGTACTACACGTTTGAGGACATGGAGACGTTTGCGAGTTTCTACACCACTTGCATTGGGCATATACAGACTTGCCTGAATGCGGGGTGGGCAGCTAAAGATGCTATTGAAATATTGAAAGATTGAATTATGGAAATATTGGGCTGGCGCTGGGCTATCTTGGGACTGATAGGTGTTGTGGGGCTGATGTGGGCGCGTGATGAATAGGCTGACATGGGTAGGGCTGATGGGGCTTATAGGGCCGATAATTCTTGGGCCAGCCAGTTCAACATTAAACACTCAACATTCAACACTCAAAATTAAAAATTGCGAAGCTATGAGCAACGGATGCGGATGCGAGACAGGGTGGCTGAGATGGTTCAGACCGCCTTATGCGAGGACGTTCTATACGGCGTGCTGCGTGCATGACGATGACTATGACAGGGGCGGAGGGGCGGCGGACAGACTGGCTGCGGACAGGCGGTTGTACCGGAACATGGTGACTATAATCATCCGTGGAGGGTATGGTCGGTGGATGCGGCGGTGGCTTGTGGCTTGGGCACTGGCTTACTATGTGGGCGTGCGGTGCTGCGGCTGGAAGTATTTTAATTTCACGGAATAAATCAACAATTTAAAAACTGAGAATTATGAAAAAACTGAATGAACTGATTGAGAGAGTAGGTATGGACAGAGTGGCTCACTTTTTTGGTGTGCTGATGGTGGCATTCATCATCGCGGCTGTGTTTGCGAAGGTGGACAAGGGCTACTGCTCTGCGGTGTATGGTGTGGAAGGTGCCATAGGCGGCTTGCTGGTGGCCATCGTGAAGGAGGCGGTGGACTTCTGCTCGCCCAACGGCAGCGGGAAGTTTGACGGTGGCGACCTTGCGGCGGGAGCTATCGGGTGCGTGGTGGCGTTTGGGCTGGCTGTGATGCTATTGTAACGGAAGATCCGAAAGAGTTTGGGCCGCGGGCACGGATGCCTGCGGCTTTTTTTCCGTACGGTTTCACAAAAGATAAAGAAGAAATGGACGACGGTGGGTGTATCTTTGTTGTGTTTTATACAAATCGTGATGGAGATGATATTCAAGATATGGAAGATGATGGCCATGTGCGCCGGCGGAATGGTGGGCTGGATGGTGGCGGAATTCCGGCCCACCTTTCCGCTGGTGGTGGTGGCGGTAGTGTTTATACTGTATGACGCTTACACGGCTTACCGGCTTGACAAGCGTGTGCATGTGGCCTATCCCGACAAGACATCGCGTAGAGAGGCGAAGTTTACTTCGTTTGCATTCGGCAAGGTGGTGAAGCAGACGATACCGAAGCGGTTGTGGCTGATAGTGCTGGCGTATCTGGCGGAGCACTGGGTGTTTGTGCATGTGGAGATACCGTTGTCGTATATCGTGACAGGTGTGATATGCTTTGAGCAGGCGTGGAGTATATTCGAGAACGAGAGCAGTTGCAGGAGTGACGATGACAGCCGTTTCTGGAAGATATTGCAGAAGGTGATGATAGACAAGACGGAGCGTCACTTTGACGTGAACCTTGACGCGCTGAAGAATGAGGGCGTGAGCGAAGAACAGATAAGGAACGCGCGCGGTCGCATGACAGAGCCGAAGGAAGGAGGCGAAGGATGATAGTGCTGATAGACAACGGTCACGGTGTGGAGACGAAGGGCAAGCGCAGCCCTGACGGTCGGCTGCTGGAGTATAAGTACTGCAGGGAGATAGCCTCGGCGGTGGAGAAGGCGCTTGTGGCCAAGGGCTACCAGGCACGCCGCATCGTGACAGAAGAGACGGACGTGGGCCTGGGCGCGCGGTGCAAGAGAGTGAACGCGGTGTGCGAGGGTATGGGCACGAAGAACGTGCTTCTGGTGAGCATACACGTGAACGCAGCCGGCAGCGGCAACTGGCGAACGGCACGAGGCTGGAGCGGCTGGGTGTATGAGCAAGGCGGCGAGCGTAGCCGGAAGCTGGCACGATGTCTGTGCGAGGCTGCGGAGAAACGCGGACTGATGGGCAACAGGAGCGTGCCGGAGTGCAAGTACTGGACGGCAAACTTCTTCATCTTGAAGAACACGAGGTGTGCGGCGGTGCTGACTGAGAACCTGTTTCAAGACAACAGGGAGGACGTGGAGCTGCTGCTGAGCGAGGAAGGCAGACGGGCGATTGCGGCCCTGCATGTGGAAGGTATTGAGAACTATATAAAGATGATGAAATGAGAAGTATCTGGGCACTGATAACAGGGTTGATATTCGGCGCGCTGGCGGGTTGGCTGGCGCGCGGCCACGGTGACCGTGTGGCGGGCATGGCTGACCGCGACACGGTGACGATGGTGGAGAGTGTGACGTATCGCGAACCCCGTGCGGCGGACAGTGTGGAGACGAAATATGTGACACGCTATCTGCCCATGGCGGTGCACGACACAATTTTTGCCAACAATTATGCGCAGGAATGCGCGGAAAATATACGCAGCCCCGACGGGGGAAGAGTGAGCGACAGTGCTGCAGTGCTGGTGCCCATCACACAGAAGATGTACAAGGGTGAGGGTTACCGGGCATGGGTGAGCGGATATGAGGCGAGCCTCGACAGCATAAGCTTATATAGAGAGACGATAAAGATAAGAGAACGCGAGAGCAAGCCCCCCGACAAGTGGCACATAGGTGTGACTGGGGGGCTTGGTATCGGCGGGAAGGGCTGGCAACCCTTTGTGGGTGTGGGGCTGATGTACAGTATAATCAGTTTTTGAGATATGGAGATAACACTGACTGTAAACCAGAAGAGCGTGCTGGACGAGGTGGCGCAGACCACCAGTTATGCCGGTGCGAAGATGGACGATGACACGAGCGCCTACGAGCGCATAAGCACGGTGGACGAGGATGGGAGCGAGCTGCAAAGATTCTGGGACGAGAGCCGTGCGGAGGTGGCGCAGACCTTTATCCGCATGCTTTCTTCGGAGGGCATGGAGGACGGTGTGTACAATCTGAAACTGAATGTGTCGGTATCGTTTGACACGGCGTTGTTGCCGAGCATGCAGCTGGGCCTGTTTTCGTATTTTGTGCAGAGCATTGCCGCCAAGTGGTATGTGTACACGAACAAGAAGGAGGCGGGCGAGTATGCCGATGTGGGCAAGAATATTCTGGATGAAGTGCGAGAGAAGGCATTCTACAAGAAGAAGCCCGTGAGACCGACATACGACTAAGAAATTTACACATTATACATTATATATTATGGCAGAGAGCAAGAAAGACCTGAAGGTCAAGATACAGACCAAGGAGCTGAAGTTTGCGATAATGAACAAGTCGCACGTGACAGCGCGCAGTCTTCAAGCCGCAGGCAAGCTGAACTACGAGGCAGCTGCGCACATGCAGGCGAGCGAAGACTTGGAGAACAGTTATGAGCTGATACGTGCCATCAGCAACGCCATAGCGGAGACAAAGGTGGAGCTGGGCGAGTATCTGAACGAGGAAGTGACGGAGACGACAAACCTGATAAGCAGCGCGGTGGAGAACGGCGAGGCAGTGACACTGGAGTTTCTGTTGCCGAGCAACTACAACAGTGCAGCCGCAGACGCATTGGGCGGCGGCATACACGAGTTTATAGTGGGCCGCTCGATATACGAGTGGTACAGACAGACGTGCCCCGAGATAGCCGACGCGTGCAAGGCTGACGCAGAGGCGTCGCTTGAGAGAGCGAAGAAGGCTTTGTACAAGCGCAGTCGTCCGGACCGTCCTACTTACGAATAACAGACTGATGGTATATGGCAGACTATTGTAATTGCGGTGGTGGTTGCTGCAGCAACGATGCGGACGGCGAGAGCACGGAGAACAAGCGCACGGTGCGTCTGAAATTTCTGCGTACGGAGTTGCTTTACGACATCAAGAACTACGCCTACATAGAAGGCGACGTGCTTGGTGAGGAGAAGCAGCACGCCCAGCATGTGCTTGTGGAGGTGGGCGAGACAGGCAACGTGGACAGAGTGACACGCATACTGGCCGTGGTGCATGCTGCAGTGATAGAGATGCTGTATCCGTGGACCAAGACAGAAGCGCTGGAGGAGGAAATAGACGACAAGCAGTTTGCTCCCGACGACTATGTAGTGGAACTGCATGTGCCGGAGGACGTGTCGCGCACGACGATGCATCTGCTATCGCGCCTGATACACGAGTATATGGTATACCGTGTGCTTGCCGACTGGCTGAGCATAACGAACCCGCAGTCCGCGGCCAACTGGGCGGCGAAGGCTGAAGCAACGGCCAGCGAGATATCGAAGGCGAAGAGCACGCACAAGGGCGTGTTCACGCGGAAATCGCATCCGTGGTAGACGTAAAACCATTTCCTAAAAACGAGAAACGCACCTATCTTCACAGACGGGTGCGTTTCTTTTTTGTACACTAACAAAAAAAATAAACAAATTACCAAAACCTATATATAACAAAAAGTAATCATGAATCCTTATCTAAGCAGATTGTTTTGCCGTGGTGTAAACTCTACGGAAGCCCCGCTGACAGACTCGTCGGGCGAGAGAGTGGCAACGGAGGCTATGCGGAAGTATTTGTAGGGTGTGCCTCGGAAGCCGCGGAGGTAGTGGTCGCGTGAGGACCAGACGAGATGCCACTGCATGAGGTTGCGCGAGCCGTAGAGGACGGTGGTGACGTGGCCTTTGGCGAAGAATCCCCGCTGGATGATGGTGCTGATGGTCTTGAGGACGTCGGGGGCAGAGAGTTTGAGGGGGCGCGTAAGGAAGAGCGCCTTGACATCATCGGAGATAGACTCGGAATAGCTGACTACGTCGTAGGAATCGTTGACGGCAAGAGCGTCGGGATAGGAGTTGAGGTGTGAGGCGATGCGCGAGAAGATCATGCCCCACTGCTGTGACTTGAGGGAGTAGACGTAGGCATAGGTGATGCCGGGGGCGTAGACGATGATGCGCTGGTGGACGTAGTCGTAGAGAGTGCGGCACTGCTTGAGGAAAGATGTGAAGGCGAGCGTGGGTAGGCACTTGTCGGTGGAGGGTGTGTGGCCGAGCATATCGTGGAGCTTGCCGAAGGATGGTAACTGGGTGGCGTCGAATGGATGGTCGGAGCAGATGGCATCGGAGATGCATGTGGTCTGCGAGCCGCTGATGAGCATGAGTCCGCGGTCGGTGGGGAAAAGTACAGCTGAGTCGAGCTGTGTGATGCCTGCGGCGTTGGTGCAGACATCTCGCGTGACGGGCTGCTTGGCCGAGTAGGAGCCGGTGGAAGACACTTCGAGCGCCCAGACGCCGTCGGTGGTGAAGGCGTAGAGCGGGAACTGTCCGAACTGGCCCTGTGAGAGTGCCTTGACTGCGGACGCCATGCCGAGGATGCGTGTGACGGGGAAGGAGTTGAGTGCAGACTGGAGGAAGGTGTAGGGTGCGTTGACGGGGCTTTGGATGACGGATGAGGGGTAGAGGGATGTGTCGTCGACGGCGGGAAGATATATTTCACTCGACTCGTCGGAGAAGGTGAAGTCTCCAACGAGGCTGTCTGGCATCCAGTATGCGCCATTGAGATAGTCGTGCTGTTTGAGGTCGAGCGTAACCGTTCTATACTTACCGTCGTTGACATAGACGAGGAAGGCCTTGTACGCTTTGTTATGCGGATAGAAGAACCATGGCGTGTTTGTCCCATACTCCAATATGGCGCTGTCGTCGGTCTTGACAATTCGTTCTCCCTGCGACGTTCTGATGTAGACATACACACTTTGCAGTGTCCCGTAGGAGTTGAACCGATAGACGTAACCGTTCATGAGTGTTGGCGTAGACGGTTCGGGATGCCGCATCTTATAGTCGAACAGATGGAGACGGGAATTGTAATTCACGAGGTGTGCATCATAAAAGATGCAGTTGGAGAGCGAGTCGTCCGTCAAGGTCTGCCTGGCAACGAGTCCAGAGAGCGTGCCGTCCTTTATAGGTACGGCCGGATTTTCGTAAGCAGTATCTTCGGTGGCCACTATGCACTCCTCCAAAGAGAAGGAATGTATGAGGTAGAAATTCGTGATGCTGAGCAGTTTGTCCTTGGTGTCGCTTGCCGGAGCTATGCGCACAATGTTCCATTGCGATTGATTGTCAAGGTTGCCGAACCCGAGAATAGTGTTGGCAACATTGTAGAGGTCGAGTTTACTGTATCCGTACGAGAAACTGCTTGAAATGTTCGGCAGGTCGCAAAAACCGAAGCTCGTTTCGGCGACTTGGTTTATATCCTTATTGATGAATACGTATTCAAGCCTATTGATATTGGCATCGAAGCCATCACCTTGATTATAAGGATAGACTTGCTGCGAGACGAAGATGTCCACGCCAGCCACTATGTCGCTCCACTTCGTGTCTATACTATTAAGAAAGACGTATTGCAATTCAGCAAAGAACGCATAGAGGTCGATGTATTGCGAGTCGGACGTAAAGGATATGAAGGGAGCGTAGCCCGAATTGGGTATCATCAAGACAGGTTCGGATATGCGCGCATACGAACCGTCGGTAAGTTTCAGCGCGTAGCGAACGAAGAACGGGAAAGCGAACTTGTCCTTATTTGTGCCATTGGTCATCACAAACGAATTGACAGCCGCAAACAACGCTTCGTAATTGGTGCTGTTGTATTCAATGACCTTGCCAGAGATGGTATTACTAAAGCCTTTGGCCAACTTGATTGTGACATCGGCATGTGAGGATGTAGCTCCGGCTCCCCAATAGATGAAAATTTTGAATACGGTATAGGCTTTCTTTGTCTTGCACTTTGCGCTCGAACCATTGTTGACATCGCAGAGCGTGTCGTAACTCGAACTGCTGTTGGCTGCGCCATAGATATAAATCTTCGAAAAACCCGATCCGGATGCAGTGAACTTATATTCGGCGTCGGCTTCAAGACCTTTGGAGAAATTTACGGGCACGTCCTTGGCAATCATCGGACTTGCAGGTCCTTGAGCCGGTACAGCCTTATAGAGGTCAGCCGATGCGTAGGCCGTTGCTTCGACTGTAAAACTATCTTCTGCAGACTGGTAGTCTGAAAAAGTCAGCGATGCCTTGTGTTGCTTTGTCTCGAGCGTAGAGCCGAGCGAGAATACCATTTTGGGCTTGGGTAGTTCTGTTCCGAGGTAGGTATATCCCTCATCTTTCTTGTAGAGCAGGTAGTGTAGATGTAGGCTGGTGGATATGACGAGTGTGTTGCCTACGGCGATGATGTCGGTGAGCGTTTCGCCCTCGGAGAGGGTGAGGATGTCGTCGGCGGAGCCGTAGCAGGAGAAGTGGATGAGAGAGTCGTCGGGGGTGTAGGTGACGATATAGTTGGTGTAGCCGGTGCCGGAGTGGACGTAGCATACGGTGCGTCCTGTGCCGGGGCTGAACATCAGTTTGGGTTGTGAGACGGGATGCAGTGCTCCGTCTTCGGGGATGACGTTGATGGAGGCAGCGAGTGCGCCGTCGGCGGATTGGTAGTCGGATGGTACGGCAGAGAAGCCTGAGTAGGTGATTTCCTGTTTCATATTGTGGTATGTATGTAATGAATGGAACAAAGGTAATACGAAGCGACGGGGAATGCCGTTTAACTTCAGTATTGGTATAAGACCGATATGGCGGATGGGCATATACTGGCTATGCTATCTTCGCCTGGCGTTGTGGGCAGCGGGGACTCGGACCCCTTGACGCGCCGTGTGCGGGGAAGAAAGCAAAAGTAACCGCACTTCGTGTCTGCCCGTAAAGAACCGGCTGCGGCCCTCGCGGGCGGCTTGTTGCCGGTGTAAAAAAATAAGAAATCAAAATTCCATACAGGTAAAAAGCGCACGGGCCTCACGGATGGCGCGCTGAAGAGGAATGTTCCGGCCGCTGCCGGAGCTTAATCATATATCAGAATACCAAGTAAATTATAACGTGGGGAGGGGCGGAGTCGAACCGCCGGGCGTTCCGAGGCTATTGTTTCGCTTTGCCGTAGCCTCCCCGAAGTGGCTCCGCCTATACTCTGCGTACCGACGGAGCGAGAACATTACTAAACTTTGTGTTCATGACTAAAAATGCGGCACCGCTGTGCCACGGATATATTATGAAGGAATGAATAAAAATGCTTTTCGTGCTATTTGCCGGTGGAGCCGTAGCCTCCGCTGCCTCGGTCGCTCTCTGTAAGAGCCTTCACCTCGCACAATACTGTTGGAGGGAGTTGTACGAAGATGATCTGCGCTACCCTGTCCCCAATCTTGTAGCGGGGGTGGGTGAGGATGGTGGTATCGAGTTCCGGCTGGGCATCCTTGAATTTCGCCATTACCTCGC
>CAVGQS010000103.1:0-9074 GCA_963631415.1 Lactococcus garvieae
GTTTCTGCCTTGTTGTCTTTGGCGCGAACTGGTATGCCATCGACGAGGCTATCTTCAGCGAAGGTTCCTTTCTGCCTCTTATCAGGAAAAACCATACAGCGTATGGAATGACAAGAAGCAGCAACAAGAAATATGCAGGATAAACAAAGTTCATTTCATTCGTATTAAGCGTGTCAGAGCAGCATGTCGTAGACTGTGTAGAACGACCAGGCTATCAGTCCGCAGCCGGTCAGCACAACGAGATAATTGACTATCATCAGCATCACCCGTGCCTTGTAGCTGCGCTTCACTTCGGGGGCGACGGCAGGCTTTGCCTCTTTTTTTCGAGGCTCTTCCTTCGTGGCGTCAACATACTCCACCACAGTGGCAAGGTTTTTGTCTTTCTCCACATCACTACCGCTCACGCCGGCATATTTTATCAAGTCTGTCGCCTCAAACAGTTCAGCAAGTTTTTTCAGCATTTGTTGCGGTGTGTCGCCGGCCAGCCGTTCTAGAATTTGCGCTGTCGTCATGGCGGTTGCTTTAAAGCCGAAGCGCTTCCCGATATACACTCTGAGGATGTCAGTAAGTTCAGTGTAGAACCAGTGCAAGTCGTCAGCAGAAGCCAGGTCTCTTTTCTTCAATTGGGCAAGATGCTTCATTGCCACTTTGTGAGGAGGTCCCTCCGGGCGTAGGAATATTTTGGGAACAATCCGATGGTTGTTTTTTATCTGCAAGGCGATATATGTAGCGGCAATGAGCAGTAGCACGCCGAGAGCCCACAAAAAGAAAGGACGGCGGATGTCGCTCCACTCATAGAAGACCTGTGCGTTTTCCATCGGGCCATTTATCTTGTCTACTTTCGTTGTGTCGACACTGGGCGAAATGACTTTAAGAGCCAGTCCCTGCCGGCTCTTGTAGGTCAGGCCGTCAACCTGCACCTCCACAGGGGGTACATAGTAGAGAGCAGAGTCAAACGAGGTAATCCGATATGCCTCAGTTATGGATTGTCGCCTGCCGCCATCAAGATACTCTTTCGATTCTGTATAGTGATCCAGCACCTCTACGCCCTTTATCAATTGGCTGTCTGGATACTCAGGCATAACAATCACCTGATTGTTGTTGGCGGTGACCTTCAGTTTCAGAAGCACCTGCTCGCCTATGTAAATCTGGTTCGTGTCCATCTTCACGCTGACAAAGACTTGCCCGCGCGACGCTGCCGCCATGAAAAAGAGGATTACTGGAAATATATACTTTAGCATACTTTATCAAACATTGTTATCAGAGAATCAGCAAATCATCTCCTCTTGTCAAACAGCCTGAGCAAGGCGTTCACATAGTTGTCTTCCGTAGAAAGGCTTACATGGTCTACGTTGATCGAGCAGAAGAGGTCCGCCAATGCCTGCTCGTGCTCTTTCCAGTAGCGCGCATGGGCGTTTCTGACTTTTTTGGACGACGAGTCCACAATCATCTCGTCGCCGGTCTCGCTGTCGCTCACTTTCAGCAACCCCACATCGGGCAGTTGCTCCATGAAGCGGTCGTACACCTGTATGGCGGCCAGCTCGTGCTTGCGCGAGGCTATCATCATGGTCTTCTTGTAGTCAAGCTGCGCGATGAAGTCGCTCAGCACAAAGACGGAGCAGCGCTTCTTCTGCGTGTTTACCAGAAACTCCAGAGCATTGACCAGATTCGTGCCAGTCCCCTCGGGTTCTAGTTCCAGCAGCTCGCGTATAATATATAGGATATGCTTACGCCCTTTGAGCGGCGGTATGTATTTCTCTATCTTGTCGGAATAGAAGACCACTCCTATCTTGTCGTTGTTCTCAATGGCGGAATATGCCAGCGTGGCGGCTATTTCGGTTATGGTGTCGCGCACTGGTCCGCGAAAGGCGCCGCAGCCCAAGCTGCCAGACACGTCTACCATGAGCAGCACAGTGAGTTCGCGCTCTTCTTCAAACAACTTTGTATAAGGGCGGCAAAACCTGGCCGTTACGTTCCAGTCAATGTCGCGGATGTCGTCGCCGGCCTGGTATTCTCTGACCTCAGAAAACGACATTCCCCTACCCTTGAAGGCGGAGTGGTACTCGCCAGCAAACACGTTGCTCGACAGCGCCCGCGTCTTGATGTCTATCTGCCGTACCTTTCTCAGTAATTCCGCAGTGTCCATTACTAAAACATATTAAGCTGGTAGTCGGGAAGATGGCGGTGAGCGGTTAGGATATCTTCACGTTCTCCAAGATGTGCGAGATGATTTTGTCAGCGTCGATGTTGTTGGCTTCCGCATCATAGGTTAGCCCTATTCTGTGGCGCAGCACGTCGTGAGCCATCGCCCTTACATCGTCGGGAATGACATAGCCGCGGTGCTTCAGGAAGGCATAAGCCCTTGCGGCAAGCGCCAAGTTGATGCTCGCACGCGGCGATGCCCCAAAACCTATTGACTGTGCTATGTCGCCCATGCCATATCTGTCGGGATACCTCGTGGCGAATACTATGTCCGTGATGTAGTTTTCTATCTCCTCACTTATATAGATGCTTTTGACGACCTCCCTTGCCTCGTTGATTTCGTTGATGCCGAGCAGCGGCCTCACCTCTTGGCTCTTGCCCTTTATGTGGTTGTCGACCACCATGCGCTCTTCCTCAATCGTCGGGTAGTCAATCATCACCTTGAGCATGAACCTGTCCACCTGCGCCTCGGGCAACTGATAGGTGCCTTCCTGTTCTATTGGGTTCTGGGTCGCAAGCACCAGGAAGGGCTTCGGCAATTCAAAGGTCTGATTGCCAATAGTCACCTGACGCTCCTGCATGGCCTCGAGCAGGGCGCTCTGCACCTTGGCGGGGGCGCGGTTTATCTCGTCAGCCAGCACAAAATTGGCGAACACGGGGCCTTTCTTTACGGCAAACTCCTCCGTCTTCTGACTGTAGACCATAGTTCCTATCACATCGGCAGGCAAAAGATCGGGAGTAAACTGGATGCGCTTGTAGCTTGCGTCGACAAGTCCCGCCAGCGTCTTGATGGCAAGGGTCTTAGCCAGTCCGGGCACACCTTCGAGCAGTATATGACCGCTGCTGAGCAGACACACAAGCAAGGAGTCAACCAAATGCGACTGCCCCACAATCACCTGGCTCATTCCTGTCCTGATGTTGGTTACTACAGAGGATTTGCTTTCTATCAATTCATTAAGACTGCGCAAGTCAACGTTTTGTTCCATGATTATCTGTATATGATTTTTTTGCTTCGTGCAAAAGTACTGCTTTCTTGCTAATTACATAATTAAAAAAAATTAAAAGTACAGACTCCCGCCTTTTGCCCCACGCCTGTCGTCGGCAACAAAAGTGCGCTATTTGGACCGCCTCTTAGCGAAGAAACGAGTAATTTTGCTTAAAAGGCAGCGCTTGCACACCAACAGAACGCGACATGAATACAGAAACAACGAAGATACAATTGGGAGGCATACGCCTCTACGGCTACCACGGAGTGTCTGACGAGGAGCAGTCCGTAGGTTCATGGTTTGAAATCAACGTCAGTCTTGAGACACACATGACTGACGAAGCTCTCGCTTCTGACGACATCAACAGGACGATAAACTATGCAGAAGTTCTGGATGTGATAAATGGCGTTTTTGCTGTTAAGTCGCGGCTCCTGGAACACGTGGCTTACGCCATTGCGCAAAAGCTATGCAGCGCTTTTGACACAGTCAGCACCGTCAGCATACAGGTCAAGAAACTTGCGCCACCCGTGACTGCCAACGTCGGTTACTCAGCCGTGGAATTGACCGTAAGGGCTTGAGCTTACTTGACTTGGCGCTTGTCCATGGCCGCCGCATACCTCTTGGCGTTGGCGTTGTGCTCGCTAAATGAGGAGGCGAAATTGTGCGTGCCAGACAAGTCCTCCTTAGCGCACATATACAGGTAATTGTGCTTCGTGTAGTTCAGCACCGCGTCGATGCCCTCCACTGTGGCTATGCGTATAGGACTTGGCGGCAGCCCCTTATTTATATAGGTATTATAGGGACTGGGGGTGCGCAGCATCTTGTCGTACACACGGTGCAGCCCAAACTCACGCAAAGCATACTTCACCGTAGGACAAGACTGCAGCGGCATGCCCACATGCAGTCTGTTTATGTAGACACCGGCAATCACTGGTTTCTCCTTGCTGTTTTCAGTCTCGGCATCTACTATAGAAGCCAGCGTAAGGACCTCCGTAGTGCTGAGGTTCATGGCCTTAGCCTTGCCAAGCCGCTCTTCGGTCCAGAACTTCTTGCTCTCGCTATACATCTTGTCGAGAAACTCCTCGGGCGTGACGTTCCAGTACACCTCGTATGTATTGGGAATAAGCACTGTCACCACCGTGTTGGTATCCAGACCGTATTTGCTGCAAATTTCAGGATTGTTGAAAGTCTTGACTAGCGAGGCAGAATCGGTCATGAGTTTTTCTGCCATGCGACCCAGCGCCATCTCTTTGGTCCAGGTTGGCGGAACGACAACGCGCACCGGAGTCTGCTTGCCGCCCCTAAGTCTGCGAAACACGTAGAAGGACGAAGCGCGGGCAGGTATCTCATAGCGCCCCCCGTGGATGTTGTCGGCATAGGAAAACAGCGACGACAGCGTCTTGAACACTGACATGCTGCTTGGACTGAGCGACCTGTCAATCTTGGCATAGACCGAGTCTATGTCATCGTCGTTGTCAATGTAGATACAAACAGCCTCGTCTTTTGTGGAAAGCGGACTTCCCAAAACACAAAACACACAGCCCAACAGCACTATCACGCACGCTGAGGCTATCAAAACACTCTTCTTCTTGAAAAAACGCAAAACGGCAGTCCTCCGACTGCATTCATCCGACGGTTCTTTAGTCTGTTCCATACGGCTTGTTCAAATTTTGCGCAAAATTACGCCCTTTTATCCGATAATGGCGCAGGTCTGAGAAAAAATCTTGGCGTTTGCCAAAACTCGCCAACGCATAAAATCTGCACCAGAATACTAGCAAAAACAAACTCTCATCGCGCTCTTTTCAAAAAAGTAGGACTTCAGTTCATCAGAAACGCCCGGTGGCTCTCTGATGAAATAATAAAGTCCGTGTCTGATGAACTAAAGTGCTTGTCCGATGAAACGAGATGTTTTGGAAAAAATCTGAGGTCTTGCGGGGCAAAAAAAAGCATGAAGTCGTGTTTGCAAATCTGACGCTAAAAGTCTTTTTGAAGCGAGAATTGTTGTTCAAAACGCGACAAAACTATCTATTTTTATATAAAATAGCCTCCATTTTACTGACGTATGAAAATAAATGTCTACATTTGTGTTCAGAGAGCTTTTCACAAAAATCGCCAATCCAAAACCAATCGAATTATGACCGCATATATCAGCTACGACAAAGTCCGGATGACCAACCTACAGGAGTCGTTGCCACGCGAAATTCTGTGCACCAACGACACAGGGGCATACTGCTGCACCACAGTGGTGGGATGCAACATCCGCAAATACCACGGACTGCTTGTGATGCCCATACCGGAGCTCGACAACGAGTCGCACGTGCTGCTGTCGTCGCTCGACGAGACCATCATACAGCATGGCGCTGAGTTCAACCTCGCTGTCCACAAATACCAAGGCAACAACTACAGCCCCAACGGTCACAAATATATCCGTTCCTTCGAGTGGAAGTCGTTTCCTACCACAATATACAACGTGGGCGGCGTGGTGCTGCAAAAGGAAATTCACTTTAGGAGAAGCGAGTCGCGCGTCATCATACGCTACACGCTGCTCGACGCTCACTCCGCCACGACGCTGAGGCTGCACCCCTTCCTGGCCTACCGCAGCGTGCGCACGTTTACTCACAAAAACGACGTGTGCAACACGGCTAAGACTCCCGTGAAGAACGGAGTGAAGATGAACCTCTACGAGGGCTACCCCGACATCTACATGCAGACCAACAAGAAGTCGTCATTCGTTGAGGTCGACGACTGGTATATGGGACTTGACTACCCTAAGGAGAGGGAGCGCGGCTATGAGTCCAACGAAGACCTGTATCACCCCGGCTACTTCGAGATGCCGATTAAGAAGGGTGAGACGATATGCTTCTCTGCCGGCGTGACCGAGATACAGCCCGGCCAGCTCAAGCACATCATGGACGTAGACGCCACCAACACCGAACCGATGGACTCCTTCTACAACTGCCTGTACCATGCAGCCCACCAGTTCAGACTGCACAAGGGCGGTGAGAACTATATCATCGCAGGCTACCCGTGGTTCAAGTGTCGGGCGCGCGACTTCTTCGTCTCCATGCCTGGCCTGACGCTGTCGTTGGGAGAGACTGAAACGTTTGAACTCTATATGGAGACGGCGTCAAAAGCGCTGCTCTCGATTGTGGAGGACACGCCTGTCGACGTTGAAATCTACGAAACGGAACAGCCCGACGTCGTGCTGTGGGCGCTGTGGTGCCTGCAGCAATACTACAAGACGGCAGACCGCAGCAGAGCCATCAAGCTCTACGGCGACCTCATAGAGAAACTTATGGCGTTCATCCTTGGCAACAAGCACAAGAACCTGGCGCTGCAAGACAATGGACTGCTCTACACCGATGGCCACGACAAGCCTGTGACATGGATGAACTCTGTACACAACGGACAGCCCATCATCCCGCGGTCGGGCTATATCGTTGAGTTCAACGCCCTGTGGTACAACGCGCTCCGCTTCTACGCCAACATACTGACGGACTGCAAGCGAAGCGACGAGGCTAACAAAATAGAGGTGCTGGCCGACAAGGTGCAGAGGTCGTTCCAGTATGTGTTTGTCAACGACTACGGCTACCTGTATGACTACGTTGACGGACAGATGGTCAACTGGGAGGTAAGACCCAACATGATCTTCGCCGTAGCCCTCGACTACTCACCACTGACACGCGAGCAGCAGAAGCGCACGCTCGACATCTGCACCAAGGAACTTGTGACGCGCAAGGGCTTGCGCTCGCTGAGCCCCAAGAGCGGCGGCTACCGTCCCATCTACGCCGGCAACCAGTGGGAGCGCGACTCGGCGTACCACCAAGGCACTGCCTGGCCGTGGCTGACGGGCTTCTATCTGGAGGCATACCTCAAGGTCAACAAAATGAGCGGACTGAGCTTCATCGAACGCCAGCTCGTGACCTTCGAAGAGGAACTGTTCTACCACGACCTGGGCTCCATACCAGAGCTCTTCGACGGCAACCCGCCCTTCCACGGACGCGGAGCCGTCTCCTTCGCAATGAACGTGGCGTCAATCCTAAGAACCATACGCCTGCTCGACAACATTTATCAGAACAACCAATAATTCCAATCTGAGAGACATGAAAGTACTAATGTTCGGTTGGGAATTCCCCCCACATATACTAGGAGGACTCGGCACGGCAAGCTACGGCCTGACAAAAGGCCTTGCCGCGCAGGGCGACATAAGCATCACGTTTTGTCTGCCAGCCCCACACGGCGACGAGGACCGCAGCTTCCTTGACATCATCGCCATGAACCACGTGCCTGTGGTGAAGCACAACATAGACCGCGACTGGCTGGCGGGACGCCTCGGCAACCAGATGACGCCGGACCTCTACTACGACCTGCAAAACCACATCTACTCGGACTTCCGCTACATTGGCACAAACGACATAGGGGCGATAGAGTTTTCAGGCCGCTACCCCGACAACCTGCAGGAGGAAATCAACAACTACTCCATCGTGGCAGGAGTGGTGGCGCGCCAGCAGACCTACGACATCATCCACGCCCACGACTGGCTCACCTACCCCGCCGGCATCCACGCCAAGCAGGTTTCGGGCAAGCCCTTGGTGATACATGTTCACGCCACAGAATTCGACCGATCCAGAGGGCACGCCAACCCTACTGTTTACAGCATAGAGAAAGACGGCATGGACCACGCCGACTGCATAATGTGCGTAAGCGAACTGACCCGCCAGACCGTCATCAACCACTACCACCAAGACCCCAACAAGTGCTTCGCCATGCACAATGCGGTCTATCCGCTGCCTGAGCGCGTACAGAGGATTGTGGAACAACGCCAGCCATTCCGCGAAAAGAAGGAGAAAGTGGTGACCTTCCTCGGACGCATCACTATGCAGAAAGGACCGGAGTACTTCATCGAGGCGGCAAAGATGGTGGTGGACCGCACCCGAAACATCAGGTTTTGCATGGCGGGCTCAGGCGACATGATGAACGCTATGATAAACCTCGCTGCACAAAAAGGCATTGCCGACCGCGTGCATTTCCCAGGCTTCATGAAGGGCGACGCCGTGTATGAAACCTTCCGCAACAGCGACGTATACGTAATGCCGTCGGTGAGCGAGCCGTTTGGCATATCGCCGCTCGAAGCAATGCAGTCGGGAGTTCCCAGCATCATATCGAAGCAGTCAGGCTGCGGCGAGATACTGAAGAACTGCATAAAGACAGACTATTGGGACATCGAAGCCATGGCCGACGCCATACACTCCCTGTGCACCAACGACGAGTTTCACGATTACCTCGAACGTGAGGGACGCGAAGAGGTCAACGGCATCACTTGGGAGAAGGTAGGACAACGCATCTACAAACACTACCAACGGCTGCTGGGCCAATAACCCCACACTAACATTTGCAACAAAACACTCAACCCACAAACAACAACCGATATGAAAACCATCTGTCTATATTTTGAAATACACCAGAATATCCATCTCAAACGCTACCGCTTCTTCGACATCGGTACCGACCACTACTACTACGACGACTACGAGAACGAGCGCAGCATAGTAGACACAGCTGAGAAATCCTATATCCCCTCACTCAAGACCCTCATCGAGATGGCTGAGGAAAACAAGGGCTTCTTCAAGTGCGCGCTCTCCCTGTCGGGCTGCTCTATAGAGTTGCTTGAAATCCATGCGCCGCAGGTCATCGAACTGATACAGAAGCTAGTGGCGACTGGGTGCTGCGAGATTTTGGCAGAGACCTACAGCCACGGACTCTCGTCGTTGGCAAACGAAAAATGCTTCAAGCAGGAAGTAAAGAACCTGTGCGACAAGGTCAAAAACGTAGTTGGCGTGGAGCCCAAGATATTCCGCAACTCTGCCCTCATCTACACCGACGACA
>CAVGQS010000104.1:0-9041 GCA_963631415.1 Lactococcus garvieae
CTTTGTTTCGCCCGAAACGTTGCAGCGTTTCGCGGCGAGATTTTTTCGCCAAGTCCGCATAAAATTTTTTTAAGTCCTACTTTTCAATCGCTCAAGTGCTTCTAAAAAAATCTTAAGTGCGCACGGGGCGTAACGCGCTGAAAACTAAGCGAAAGCAAAAAGACCTCTCTCTGACCCAAAACGCTCTCTCAATTCTCTCCTAAGGGAAGTGGGAGACTTTTGCGTATAGTTGACATCCTTATTGAATGGCAATCGTAAGGCACAGCTAGGCGAACAAGTCGTCGATGCGGATTTCTTTCTGCACTATTCCGCTGTGTTTGCCGTAGGCTACGCCGTATGTGGTTATCATCGTGAGGTGGATGGTTTGGCGAGGGGAGAGGGTGGATCTTAGCATCTCCACGCGACGTCGCAGCTTTGCCTCTTCCTCTTTGTCGATGACGTATGGAGCTTGTGCAAACTTCATCTCGCATAGGTTTACGACATTGTCGTTGCGGACGATGAGCAAATCTATCTGTGCGCCATCCTTCTCGTCATCGCCCTTTATGCTCCAAGCTGACAGAGAGGACTGCACCCCTGCGATTTGCAATGCGCGCTTTATCTCTATGCTGTGCTGCCAACACACTTCCTCAAATGCCACGCCGCGCCATGCGTGCATGATGTTGGAAGTGGCATTGTCGCTGACGAATGCCGTCTCTTTGCCGTTGGCTTCCACATATTTCAGCCAGAAGAGACAGAAATTGTCTGTCAGCTTATAATATTCCGTGGTCTTGGGTTGGCCGTAAGGATTATATCGCGTGATAAAATCGCTTTCTGCCAGTGCCGCCAGTGTGTTGCTCAGCCCGCCGCCCAAAGGAATCCCAGTAGCTTGGCTTATATCTTCCCGGGTAAATCCTGCATGTCGGGAAGCCAACAGGCGCACTACTTTCTTGCTGTCTTCCGGCTTGCAGAATATGGCTGCGAAGAGTCGGTTGAACTCGTCTTTCAGGCGTGGTCTGGAGCCAAAGAGGATGCGGTCGGTATTTTGCTCAAAGCTCATGCCTTTTTGGAAGTACCCCAAATAAAAGGGTATTCCCCCGAACACCATGTAGCTTTGCAGAATATCATAGCGGCTCATCTCAATTCCTGCATAGTCGAAATATTCTTCGCACTCCTTTAGGGTAAAGGGTGAGAGTTTTATCTCGGCAGTCAACCTGCCATAGAGCCCTCCTTTGTTGCGCGAGAGATTGCGGAGTATCCATGACGTTGCGCTACCGCATACAATGAGCATTATATTGTCGCGGCCGCTGCACCATCCGTTCCAAAAGCTTTCGAATGCTGGCAGGAAGCCCGAGCGCGGCGTTTCCATCCAAGGCAATTCGTCAATGAATACCACCTGGCGCTCTCCGTTGTCCTGGTTCTGCAGTAGTTGCTCGAGCAGGAAGAATGCCTCCATCCACGTCTTGGGAGCCTGATACCCCTCAAGACCATAATTCAGCAAACTATAGTAGAAACTCTCCAGTTGCATTCGCATACGCGCGCTGTCACTATTCTGGTCAACAGGCGACACGCCTGTATGCTGGAACGTAAAACGTCCCTTCAGTGCCTGCTTGATGAGAAATGTCTTGCCAACTCGTCGTCTCCCATAAACTGCGACAAACTCCGGACGGTCACTATGGTATAGTCTTTCAAGTTCGGCAATTTCTTCTTTTCTTCCTACGATTGTGCTCATGGTCCAGTCAAATTTGCCGCAAAGTTATAGAAAATGCCGTTTGCGGCAAAATATAGTAGGGTTTATTTTGCCGCAAGTGGCGTTTTTCCTCATTTTGGGGGGGTGCTATACCTTATATATATAAGGAAGCGGAAATATTTATAAGGGAGCATAGAGGGGGGCGCGGCTATGACTGTACGCCTCGCGGGCGGTTGAGTTTTAGCGGACTGCAATGGATAGAAATAAATAAGGCAAAAACAAGGCACAAAAAAGCGGGCAAAAATAAGCACAACAAACATGGCAAAAAAGGGAACAAATAATATGACGCCAAAAGGCACGTATAACATGGCACCAAAAGGCACATATAACATGGCACCAAAAGGCACATATAACATGGCGCAAAAAAAAGCGGGCGAAGCATTTCGCTTCGCCCGCTTTGTATAGTTGCGTGCATTGTTGCGCCCGCTGTTGCGCGCGGTCTGCCCGGCGGCAGTCGGCGCTGTTGCGGCTTTATTCTGCCAGGAGCAGTTTCATGAGTTCGACGGCTGAGTAGGCTACCGAGGTGCCGGGGCCGAAGATGGCTGCCACACCGGCTTTGTAGAGGAAGTCGTAGTCGTTGACGGGGATTACGCCTCCGGCTGTCACCACGATGTCCTCGCGGCCGAGCTTCTTCAGTTCTTCTATCACTGCCGGGATGAGGGTCTTGTGGCCTGCGGCGAGCGAGCTGACGCCCAGTGCGTCGACGTCGTTCTCCACTGCCTGGCGCGCTGACTCTGCTGGTGTCTGGAAGAGCGGGCCCATGTCTACGTCAAAACCGCAGTCGGCATAGCCGGTGGCTACCACTTTGGCGCCGCGGTCGTGGCCGTCCTGTCCCATCTTGGCTATCATGATGCGCGGTCGGCGTCCTTCCTTCTTTGCGAACTCTTCGGTCAGGCGGCGTGCTTCCTGGAAGTAGCCGCTGTCTTTGCTTTCTGCTGAATACACGTTGGAAATGGTTTTAATGACTGCTTTGTAACGTCCCACGACAACCTCGCAGGCGTCAGAAATCTCACCGAGCGTACAGCGCAGTCCTGCAGCCTTGACGGCGAGGTCGAGCAGGTTGTTTTTGCTCTTCTTGCCGTCCTTGAATTCCTGCACGCACTGTGTGATTTCTGCCAGCACAGCCTTGCAGGCGGCTTCGTCGCGGTTTTTGCGCAGTTCGGCCAGCGAGGCTTCCTGCTGCTTGCGCACGGCGGTGTTGTCGATTTCGAGAATGTCGATGGGGTCTTCGTGGTCGAGCTTGTACTTGTTGATGCCCACGATGACCTGCTTGCCGGTGTCGATGCGGCCCTGGGTGCGTGCGGCAGCTTCCTCGATGCGCATCTTGGGCACTCCGGTCTCGATGGCCTTGGCCATGCCGCCGAGCTTCTCGATCTCCTCAATGTGAGCCCACGCCTTGTCGATGAGTTCCTGAGTGAGTTTCTCTACGTAGTAGGAGCCTGCCCACGGGTCGATGTGCTTGCACACTTGTGTCTCGTTCTGGATGTAGATTTGGGTGTTGCGCGCGATGCGTGCGGAGAAGTCGGTAGGCAGCGCGATAGCCTCGTCGAGGGCGTTGGTGTGGAGCGACTGTGTGTGTCCCAGCACGGCTGCCATGGCCTCGATGCAGGTGCGGCCCACGTTGTTGAAGGGATCTTGCTCGGTGAGCGACCAGCCGGAGGTCTGCGAGTGGGTGCGCAGTGCCATGGACTTCGGGTTTTTGGCTCCGAAGCTCTTGACAATCTTAGCCCACAGGAGTCGGCCTGCGCGCATCTTGGCGATTTCCATAAAGTGGTTGACGCCGATGGCCCAGAAGAACGAGAGGCGCGGCGCGAAGGCGTCGACGTCGATGCCGGCGTTGATGCCCGTGCGCAGATAGTCGATACCGTCGGCCAGGGTGTATGCCAGCTCGATGTCGGCGGTGGCGCCGGCTTCCTGCATGTGGTAGCCCGAAATGGAGATGGAGTTGAACTTGGGCATCTTCTGCGAGGTGAACTCAAAGATGTCGGCAATGATCTTCATTGAGAACGCGGGCGGATATATATAGGTATTGCGCACCATGAACTCCTTGAGGATATCGTTCTGTATGGTGCCCGCCATTTCCTCAAGCTTGGCTCCCTGCTCGAGGCCCGCGTTGATGTAGAAGGCCAGGATGGGCAGCACGGCGCCGTTCATGGTCATCGACACCGACATCTTGTTGAGGGGGATGCCGGCGAAGAGCACCTTCATGTTCTCAAGCGAGCAGATAGATACTCCTGCCTTGCCCACGTCGCCGACGACGCGCTCGTTGTCGGGGTCGTAGCCGCGGTGGGTGGGGAGGTCGAAGGCTACGGAGAGTCCCTTCTGTCCGCTCGCCAGGTTGCGGCGGTAGAATGCGTTGCTCTCCTCAGCGGTGGAGAAGCCTGCATACTGACGTATGGTCCACGGGCGGAACGGATACATCATGCTGTAGGGGCCGCGCAGGTAGGGCGGAATGCCCGCGGCGAAGTCCAGATGCTCCATGCCCTCCAGGTCTTCCTTGGTGTAGACGGGCTGTATGTCTATCTGCTCGGGTGTCTTCCAGTTGGCTGTTATGCCGTTTTCTTTTTGCCAGTCATGGCCGTTTTTGGCCTCGATGTTGGCGTAGATGTCTATGTTGTTGAATGTTTTTCTTGCCATGGCTTAGATTCCCAGTTTAGCGTTAAACTCTTTGAGTGTCTGGAGCTGGTCCACACGCACATGAATGAAATTCTCTATGCCGGCGGCCTTGAGGTCGTCGCTGCAGGCGGGTGCGCCGGCAATGACAAACAGCGCGCTGTCGCCCACTGCCTTGAAGGCGGGGATGCCGTACTCGGCGTATTCGTCGTCGCTGGAGCAGAGCACCACGATGTCGGCGCCAGCCTTGCGGGCTGCTTCGGCGCCAGCCTCTACTGTCTCAAAGCCGAGGTTGTCCATCACCTTGTAGCCTGCGGCGGCAAGGAAGTTGCAGCTGAACTGCGCGCGAGCCTGTCGCATGGCCAGGTTGCCGATGGTGAGCATGAAGGCTACGGGCACCTTCTTGGCCTTCTCGGTGGCGAGGCGCAGGTTCTCGAAGTCGCTGGCGAGTCGGCTCGACACGATGGCGGGTATGCCGTCGCCATTGTCGGCGCAGCTGTGGCAGGGCGCAATGGGCGTCTTGCCGTCGCTCTTCTCGGTGAAGTTGGGGAACTGGTTGGTGCCCAGTATGAACTCCTTGCGCTTGCCGGCGTTGGCGTGGCGCGTCTTGTTGGTTTCGCTGATCACGTTCTGCACCTTGCCGGCTTTGGCTTGGGCGAGGAATCCGCCGTCGTCTTCAACCGACAGGAACAGCTTCCATGCCTGCTCGGCGAGGGCGTCGGTGAGGTGCTCCACGAAGTAGCTGCCTCCAGCCACGTCCACAATCTTGTCGAAGTGGCACTCCTCCTTGAGCAGCAGCTGCTGGTTGCGTGCTATGCGCTCGGCAAAGTCGGTGGGCGTCTCGAAGGTCTCGTCGAAGGGCGCTACCACGATGCTCTCCACTCCAGCCAGCGCTGCCGACATCGTCTCGGTCTGCGTGCGCAGCATGTTGACGTAGCTGTCAAACACGGTGAGGTTGTAGCTCGTGGTGGTGGCGCATACGTGCATCTTGGCGCTCTCCTTGCAGGGTGTGTATTGGTTCACGATCTGCGCCCAGAGCAGTCGGGCGGCGCGGAACTTGGCAATCTCCATGAAGTAGACGCCGTTGATGCCCATGTTGAACTTTATGTTGCTGGCGGCGACTTCGGGCGCGATGCCGGCGTCAGTCATTTGCTGCATGTATTCGTTGCCCCAAGCCAGCGCGTAGCCCAGTTCCTGGTAGCTGTAGGCGCCGCTGTCGGTCAGCGTGGCTGAGTTGACGCCCACGGCGCGGAAGTTGGGGTAGTCGGCCAGAGCCTCCACGGTGTCCTTGATTTGCGCAACGACTGCCGAGGTGTCCTTGCCCTTGGTGAGCATTTTCTCGATGGGGTCGAAGTTTACGGAACCCGTGATGGCGTTCTTGTCGTAGCCCTTCTCAGCGAAGTAGTCGGCAAGGATTTTTGCCAGTTCGGCCGTGTGGCGCTGGCAGGTGGTGAAGTTGAGCTCCACGCAGTCGGCGCAGATGCCCTCAAGCAGCGTCTTGACATACTCGGGGCTCAGTTTGTCGGCCGGGATTGTGAAGCCCAGCGAGTCGATGCCCCTGTTGAGAATGTCCAGCGCCTTGGTGTTGGCGTCCTTGGGGCATTCGCACACGATGTTTTGGCGTACGCGCCACACGTTGTCGGCCTTGTTGTTGCCTCTCACGTAGGGGAATTCGCCAGGAAGCGCATTGGTGGTGGCGAGGTCCTTGATGTCCCCTCTCTGGTAGAAAGGCTGCACGTTGAAACCCTCGTTGGTGCGCCACACCATCCGCTTGTTGAAATCGGCTCCCTTCAGGTCGACTTGAATCTTGTCAAGCCATTCCTGTTTGCTGACGGGAGCGAAATCAGAAAATAGTTTCTTGTTTTCCATTGTGTTTTTATAACCGTTAATTAAGTTTGGTTCTCCAGTTCGGAAACCAAAGGTACGTTTTTTTTGAATTTCAACAAAAAAAAAGGGTCGGGAAAAAGTTTTTGCATACTTTTGCGGAATAAAAGAGAAAAGATTGCACGCTAAAACGAATAAAAATACTTTTTCTTCGGCGTCTCGCGCAATCGTCGCTGACGCCGGAGACATAAAACAAAATGAAAGATGATATTGATTAACAGAAGACTTTTGCTGCTGGCAATGGCCTGCATCGGGCTGCAGTTTGGAGCCGCAGCGAATATTCACAGCCAGGCAGGCAAAATCCACGGTTCGGCTGCCAGCGGCCATGACGGCAGCAACGCCAGCGGACAGACCACCGCCCTTGCTCCCCAGATTATGAACCACGTAGACAAGCGCCTGTCGAGCACCATCTGGAAGTCCTATTGGATAGGTGTGCCAAACGAGAACCCGCGCGAGTATGGCGTGCGCCTGTTCCGCAAGAAGATAGCGCTGGCTGCGCAAGACCTCAACGAGCCGTTTGTGGTGCACGTGTCTGCCGACGAGCGCTACAAACTGTACGTTAACGGCAGGGAGGTAAGCGACGGTCCCGCCCGCGGCGACCAGTTCAACTGGAAATTTGAAACGATAGACCTGCGCCCCTACCTGCACGAGGGCGACAACGTGCTCTGCGCCACGGTGTGGTTCTTCGGCACCTCGCGCCCCGTGGCGCAGATGACCTACGGCGAGTGCGGCTTCCTGATTCAGGGCGACACGCCGCGTGAGGACGTGGTCAACACCGACGGCAGCTGGCGCTGCATGACCAATCCTGCGTATTCTATCTGCCGGGCGGGCAAGACGAGAGGGTACTTCTGCGTGGGCCCCAACGAGCAGGTCGACATGGCCAAGTTTCCCCACGGCTGGCTCAGCGCCGACTTCGACGACTCGGGCTGGAAACGCGCCTACGGACAGTTTCGCGCTGCCATGAGGGGATACCCTGACTACGGCTTCCGCCTGCTGACGCCGCGCACCATTCCGCAGATGGAGAAGACTCCCTGCCAGCCCATGGTGGTGCGCCAGCTCCAGACGACCGGCGACACGACAAACTACCCGTTGAAATCGGCAAAAATCTTTAGCGGCACCTCTGTGGCAGCCAACAGCCGCACCGCCATATTGCTCGACCAGCAAGAACTCGTCACCGGCTACCTCAACCTCTCGCTCTCGGGCGGCAAGGGCAGCACTGTGACCGTTGGCTATGCCGAGACACTCTTCGACAAACAAGCTGACGGAAGCCTCCTGCCGCTCAGCAACCGCAACGAGGTCGAGGGCAAGGTTTTCTTGGGCTGCAAAGACCGCATTCTCTGCGATGGAACCGCCGATTTCTGCTTCACGCCCCTGTGGTGGCGCACCTGGCGCTACGTGCTGCTCGAGATAGAGACTAAAGACGAGCCGCTCACCATAAACAGTATATGTGGAGTAACCTCCATGTACCCCTTCGAGAGAGTCAGCACCCTCGCTGCCGACGAAGATCCCCAGCTGGCGCAGATGCTCGACGTGGGGTGGCGCACCGCACGCCTCTGCGCCAACGAGACCTACATGGACTGCCCCTACTACGAGCAGCTGCAATACTTTGGCGACACGCGCATACAAGCCATGGTCACCATGTTCAGCACCCGCGATTCGCTCATGCTGCGCCAGGCACTGGAGACCGGCCAGCAGTCGATGGTGGCGGAGGGACTCACCCGCAGCCGCTACCCGTCGTCGTTCATGCAAATCATTTCGAGCTACTCCCTGTCGTGGAGCGGCATGGTCTACGACTACTGGATGCACCGCGACGACCCTGCCGAGGTGAAGCGCATGCTGCCCTCCATAAGGCGAGTGCTGGCGTGGTACGAGCAGTTCCTGCGCCCCGACGGCAGCCTGGACAAGATACCGTTCTGGTTCTTCTGCGACTGGGCAGCCGGCTTCGACTATGGCGTGCCGCCGCGCCGCGCCGACGGCTACTCCGCCTATCAGGACCTCGCGCTGCTCATGGCCCTCGACGAGGCTGCAGCCATGGAGCACGCTCTGGGCATCGAGGGCATGGCGCTCCACTACGAGTCGCTCGCCAAGAGCATTCGCGCCCATTTCATCGAACATTATTGGGACGAGAGCCGCCAGCTTTTTGCCGACACCAAGGACAAGAACAGCTTCTCGCAACACACCAATATCATGGCGGTAATATGCGGAATACTGCCGCAAGGACAGAACACCGAACTCTGCCGCAAGATACTTGAGGACAAGTCGCTCACGCAGGCCACCATCTACTTCCGCTACTACCTCTTCGCCGCCATGAAGAAAGCCGGGCTGGCCGACAAATTCCTCGATGAACTCGGCATTTGGCGCCAGCAGCTCAGCGAGGGCATGACCACCTGGGCAGAGACTCCGGCGCCCACCCGCTCCGACTGCCACGCCTGGGGAGCGAGCCCCAACGTGGAGCTGTTCCGCTGCGTGCTGGGCATCAGCAGCGAGGCCCCCGGCTTCAGCAAGGTGCGCATTGCGCCCGCCCTCGGCAAACTCAAGCGCATCAGCGGCACGATGCCTCACCCCAAGGGCACCATCAGCGTGTCGCTCGAGGTGCTGCCCTCCGGCAAACTGCGCAAGCAGATTTCCGTGCCGCAAGGCGTGGAGTGCGAGTTCGTTTGGCAAGGCAAGACAGAAAACATACCTTGAACCTCCAACCCTCCAAAAAGTCCTTTTCGTGAAAATCCGCGCAATTAGTGTGCGCCTCATTTTCAGCGCGTTACGTCTGGCGCGCACTTGGGAATTTTTAAGTAGTACTTTAGCGATTGAAAAGTAGGAC
>CAVGQS010000105.1:0-8968 GCA_963631415.1 Lactococcus garvieae
CGGTCTAGTCATCGCAGAATTTCCGCGGAAAATTTTTCGTTAAGTCCGCACGAAATTTTTTTAAGTCCGCACAAAATTTTTTTAAGTCCTACTTTATAGCTTTGAAGACACAGTGCTTGCGAACCGTTCCCGTGTTGCTTTATGACCATTTTTTTTGGTTTGTTTGGCTAATGTGAGATTCTGGGTAAAAAAATCCGCAGCCCTGGTGGTTAGGGTTGCGGATTGGTAAGAGTCTTGTCGTTTCGGAGAGGTGTGCTGTTTCGGGGGTTATGTCGTTTCGGGGTTTAGCGGACAGCAATGTTTTGAATTGAGATTTTCCCCCCTCATCGGCGGGCGAAAAACCTTCTCTTATTTTGCTCAAAATAAGCCTTGCTTGACTGCAATTAGATTGAATTTCTGCGGAGTTGCTGCATTTTGGGTGTCCCAGTGACGAAGACAGGAAAAAGCTCAGCGCCTTAGGGTCTTCAGTCCGTCGGAGCGCACTACGACTCCTTTGGTCTGCGACGTGGCGGGGAAGCCGCTGAGGGTGTAGCTGCGGAGGACTTTGCTGCAGGAGGCGCTGACGCTGTGGATGCCGTCGGGGTCTTGGGTGAAGACGGCTGTGAAGGTGCCGTTTTCGGGAGCTCGGAAGCGCAGGAAGTTGCCGTCGCGCCACGAGTTGGGAACGGTGCGGCCGTACTGGTCTTGCCACTCCTTCACCATGCAGCCGGTGGCGGGATAGGCTCTGAGCACCACGTCTTCGCCCACTGCGTAGACGTAGGTGTCGGGCTGGCCGTTGGCGTCAACAGTGCCCATGGTTTCGTCGCCGCTCTTCACTCCCACGCTGCAGGCATATGGCGCCTGGCTTAGCACGTTGAGGGGTATGTCGTAGACCATGCGCATGGTCTTGGCGTCGGCGGGCATGGCGTCGGTAGTGGAGTTCCACCCTTCGTTCCACGCGCCGTCGAAGCGCAGGCGCAGGCGGGTCACGCCGGTGGGTATGTCGTAGGGGAGGAGCACGTTGAGGGTGTAGTCGTTGAGCGCGCCGTTGGCGGCTTCCTTCTTCTTGCCGTAGACGGTGATGAGGTCGCTGTCGGCGGCGAAAGTGCCGTCGGCGTTGAGATCTACGTAGGCTGAGAGCCTGCAGTAGTCCATGCCGCCAGCGCTCTTCCAGTGGAGCACTATCTGGCTGCCTTGCGCTGCCGAGGCGGTGCGGGTCGTCTCAACCAGGCCAGACGGACAGGCCGAGGCTTCGTAGATGGACTGCTCGTCGCGGCCGTTCTGCGCCACGGTGAGCGAGGTGAGATATTGTCCGTAGTCGCTTATTACGCTCAGTTCGCTGGCGTCGGCCTCGGGCTGTCCCCATTTGTCAGCCACGAAGTTGGCCACCAGCGTTATGGTGTCGGCGCCGTAGTAGGTGTAGGGGTTCTGCGTAGAGATGACCTTGCCGTTGCCGTCGGTCCAGTTGAGGAAGTCGTAGCCTGAATTGGCGGTGGCCTTCACGCTCACCTCCTTGGCGGTCTTGAATTTCTTGGCTGTCTTGCCCACTATGGCGGCGGAGCCTGCCTGGCTGTTGGCGCTCGCCACGGCGACGGTGCGCGAGACGGTGACGTTGTCCTTCACTATCACGCTGAAGGCAAGCACCGTACCGTCGGTGAGCGTGAGCACGGCCTTGTCCTTGCCGGTTACGCACGATGAGGGCACGCTGAACGACAGCGTCGTCGCCGTTTCGTCAGCCGCAAAGGAGCCGTCGCCGTCGAGGTCTATGCAGAGCGACTTGACGTCGGTGTCGGTCACGCCCTCGGCACTCACTGACAGCGTGCCGCCGCGCAGGGCAGAGATGCAGAAGGCCACTTGCGCATCTGTCTCTATGAGGCGGCTGGCGCGGTAGGTTGTGCCGGTGGTGTCCGACAGCGTCACGAAATATTTGGAGAGCAGCCTCTGCGCCACTTCTGCGCTGGAGCTCACGGGGGTGTCGGAGTATGAGAGCGAGGCGTTGTGCGCCCAGTTCCAGTCGTGTGTAAACCAGTCGGGCGTAGAGGTGCCGTTGTCGAGGGCGTCAAAGAATTTCTGCCAGCGGTCGTAGTAGTAGTCGCGCAGCATGCCCGCCCACTCGCGGTAGGAGTAGTCGCGCAGTCCTCCGCTCTCGCTCGCGTCGCGGCCGCCCCAGGTGCTGATGAGGGTGCGTGCGTTGTCGAGTTCCAGCCACTGTCGGTCGGCGTCGGTGGTGCCCTCAGCCTCGTCGGCTATGCTGCGCGCCATGGTGGTCCAGTTGCCGAGCATGAAGTTTTTGTTGGTAGAGAGCAGTTCATCAAGGTCAAGCATCAGCTGCAGGTAGGCGTCGCGCTGCCGCTGGTAGTCCTGCGTCTTGCCTGCGGTGCGCGAGGCGTTGAGGGCTTTGAGCAGTTCGCTGGCGTAGTCGGTGATTGCCTGGCGAGTGAAGTCGGTCAGGTCGTAGTCGTAGTTGGCGCCGCCAAGCTGGGACTGGGCGGAGAGCAACTGGAAGGCTGCCTCGCGCACGTCCTGCAGATCGTAGAATATCTCGGTGCCGCCCCAGCTCGACACAGAATTGACGGTCAGGGCGGGACGGGCGCATACTACTGCCTCCTGAGGCCCTTGCAGCGAGGTGGGACAAGCCAGCGCGGAACTGCGCACTTTCTCCCACGCCGTCTGGGCGGCGTCGTTCTGCTCGCCGTAGCGGCTCGTGGCGTAGTCGGCGAGCCAGGTGGCGGCATTGGGGGCGTAGCTGCGCCAAGGCAGTTCAAAGAGGGCGTCGTAGAGCACTGGCACCTGGCCTATCGCCTCGGGCGTGGCGCCTATGCCCTTCACGTTTGAGTTGGAGTTTTTCTCAGTGAAGAAGCCGGAGATGACCTTGCTCAATCTGCCGAAGAGTCCTGTGCGGCCGCCGAAGTTGGGCAGTATGCAGTAGACGGCGTCGTGCCCTTGGTATTCAGAGAAGTGTGTGTGGGCGTCGCTGTAGAGGTCGAGCACTATGAGCTTGCCCTTGTCTACCTGCGAGAGCACGTTGTACTGCTCGCCGCTCCACTGCCAGAACTGTATCACCCACTTGGCGTCGCTGCGGGCGCTGTTCATAGCCTCGGCTATCTTCTTGTAGGCCGAGGGCACGTCTATGCCCGACGTGTTGGCGCCCTCGTGGAAGGGGTCCATGCTGTAGTATTCGGAGGTGCCCATCAGGTTCTCCAACTGCTTGTAGTAGAGACTGGAGACGGTTTGGAAGGCCGTGGTGTTTGGATCGAGAATGTAGGGGCGCACAAACGAGCACCAGTTGCCTTGGTTGTTGGCGGTGTAGCCCTTGTCGCCTATGTCGCTGGGCGCCATGCCGGCATAGCCGGGCAGCACGGGCTCCATGCCGAGTTCGCGCTCGCGTGAGAGTATCTTGCCGCAGAGCTGGGTCTGGCGCTCATACCACCACGAGGGATTGGGACCGCCCCACCCTTGCAGGTTGTTCATGCCCCACCACGCCTGGAAGCAGGGACCCGCCACGAAGTTGTTGGCCTCGTCGGCGGTGTAGCCGAGGTCCTCGGTGAGCAGTTTGTACCACACCACGTCGAGCCCCACTATCTGCAGCGGCATGTTGACGCCGTGCAGCGCCATCCAGTCTATCTCCTGCTGCCAGCGCTCCCACGTCCACGTCGACATGGAGTAGGAGAAGGTGCAGTAGTTGAGGTAGTAGCGGTAGGGCACGCTGCAGATGTGCTTCTCGCTCTTGTCGGGCACGGGCAGGGTGGCGCTCACGAGGTCGGTGGTGAGGTTGTTCCACGCCAGGTTGATGTGGGCGGTGTGGTTGAGGTACCAGTTGATGCCGGTGGTTACGGCGAGCAGCGAACTGCCCTTGATGCAGGGCTTGCCGTCGGCGGCGTCAATTACGAACACGTCGTTCGTGCCGCTCTTCAGCGAGTCGTTGACTTGTGTCACGAAGCGGTCGGCAGCGCCCTCGCCGCCAATGCGGTTGAGCAGTGCCCTTACGGCTTCGGGGTTGTCGGTTGCCGCAATGGCGCGGCTGGCGTAAAGCGGCGCCGCGAGGAGCAGGAGCAGCGCCAGTAGTCTATAGGTTGTTTTCATCGTTGTGTTATGGTTGCGCAACACTGTGGGTTGCAGTTTCCCGACGGCAGAAATTGCCGGGGGATATTTGTGCATTATGAACGACGAAAGTAGCAAGAAAAAACGGAACAATCGGCTCGGCCGGCGGTTTTTTTGTCAGGATTGTGGCAGCGCTCGCTACCTCACCACCACTTTCGTGCCGTTGGCTATGTATACGCCGGGCGCCAGCGCTATGCGGCGGTTGCCGGAGAAGTATTCGTTGAGCACGCACTGCCCCTGCGCGTTGTAGATTTTCACGTCGAGGGTCTCGCCGCTCACTATGCGCAGGGCGCCGCGCTCGCCGATGAAGTGACCGGTCTTGCCCTTGGCGAGGGCGTCATAGGCGTCGCTGACGCCGTCGGCTGACTGCGAGGCCGCGGATACTTGCGTGAGGCTAAACGAGTTGATTCTCATGCCGGGGGCGCCTATGTTTACGTTGGCAATCAAGCCGAGCGACACCTCCATATTGTCGTTGATGACGTCAAAGTCCAGACTGCTGCTCTCCGCCAACAGGCAGTTAGCCAGCGCTTCGTCGATGGTCTCGTTCTTCACGAGCGTGTCGCCGTAGCACACCACCAGCCTTGAGCCCTGGGGATAGAAGGTCTTGGCGGCGCTGACGGAGAGGCGGTAGTGACCTTGCGGCAGCGTCACGGTCTGATAGAGCCGCCGGTTGGCAATAGGTCCTTCCAAATATTCTGTGTCGAAGACGAGGCATCCGCTTTGCAGCGAGTCGACGTAGGGCTTGTTGGGGGTCTCTCCGTCGGCAGCGGTGGGCGGGTCGAGCACCCAAGTGGAGTTGACGGACCCCGTGAGCAGTCCGTAGGCGCCCTTGCTGTCGTCAGCCAGCGGCTCGCCGTTGTTGAGGAACGGGGCCTTGCTGTTGGTAAGGTAGAGGTCGGTGACGTTGCTCTCCACCATGTCGCCCTCCAGGTCGAGAGTGAAGACTCCGGGACTGACTATCCACGCGTCGCCGTCGGGGCCAAAATTAATGCGCCGCGCGTCGTGCCCCTTGCCGGTGCGGTCGATGGCGTCGCCCCCGCTTTGGTTGAAATCGTAGTAGGCGCAGAGGTTAGCCTTCGCCGAGGGGTTCTCTATGGGCTGGTTGCACACCGAGCGCAGTTCGGACTCCGAGAGGGCTTTGTCCCAAATGCGCATCTCGTCAATATAGCCGTTGAAGGGGCTGTCGGTCCTGCCGAAGCACAGGGTGTCGGGCCACTCGGGCGTGGTGTATATGCCGGAGTGGTCAATGCTCATGGACTTCTCGCCGTCGAGGTATACCTTTATGCTGCCCTTATAGAACACGAGGGCGTAGTGGTGCCACTCGTTGGCGACGGGGAGTGTCCAGCTGGTCGTCTTGTCCTTGTAGGTGACGGAATATACTCCCTGCCCTGTGCAGTTGGTGGAGAGGTCGCCAAAGTCAAAAGCCCCGGCACCTGCCTGCGAACAGGGATTCATCCACCACTCTATGGTAAACGCCGGCTGCTCGGCGCCGAAGGGGCGCGCTATGTGGAGCTGCTCATCGTTGCCGGCAAAGACGAGGCCGTTCTTGGCATCGGCAGCGCTGACATAGAGGGCGCGCGACTGGCTCTGGGTATTGACGCCTATCTTGTTGATGGTCTGCAGACTTACGTCGTAGACACCGGGGGCGGGAGGGGTGAGCGACGAGAACTGGCCGTTGACTTGTATGTAGCGGCGGCCATTGGTCAGCGTCCAGAGCCACTCGTCGGGCTCGCCGAGGCTATGGTCTTCGAGGTAGGCGGTCTCGCCCAGCAGAATTTGGTTGGGCGCTATGTTGAATTTGCTGGTGGGTTTGTCTTCGTAGACCTCCACGGTCTTGCTCAGCGACGCGGTGCCGGAGCTGTTGGTGGCGTGGAGGGTGACGGTGTAGGTGCCTGGCGCGGCAAACGAGGCGGTGGCGCTGGTGAGCGTCACGTCGGCGTGGCCCTCTATCTCCCAGCGGTAGGTGCAGCCGGCGCTCCGCGTGCGGTTTACGAAGCAGAACTGCTGCCCCACGGCCAGGCGCGGTTCCAGCGCCTCGAAGTCGGGCTGCGGCAGCGGCTCCTCTACGGCGGTTATCTCCTTCTGCGCTGTCAGGGTGTCGCCGCCAGCGCCTGCCACGGTGAGCGTAATAGTGTAGACGCCCTCACGGCTGTAGGTCACGCTGGGCGATTTCTGGCTGTGGGTCTCCACAGTGGCTCCCGGCGTCTGCCAGCGCCACGAGATGACGCTGGTGCTGCCGGTGGCACTCAGCTGGCACGGGCGATTGGTGAATATAGTGTCAGCCGCCACTATGTCGGGGCTGAGCATCAGCTGGTTGCCGTTGAGTATGTCGCTGTTGGCGAAGGTCTGGCTCTCGCCCTGCTCCAGGTAGGCGTGGTTGCCGAACACGCACTCCTGCACTCTCTCCCCGCTGGCTGTCTCCACCATGCTCATGGGCAGGTAGCACACCAGGTCAGGCTGCGCCGACGTCGTGGCCACGGCGTTGTCGCGCCCCGAATATATTTCTGCCATTGTGCGGGCGCTGCTCCATACGCGCAGTTCGTCGATGTCGGCAGCAATGGGGTTGTCGGCAGTGCCCACCATGAGGTCGCCCAGCGCTGGCAGTCCGTAGTCGTCGGCAGAGGTGCAGCGTGCCTTGGGCAGTCCGTTGACGTAGGCGGTCAGCGTGCTGCCGTCCACCGCCACCGCCACGTGCTGCCACTCGTTGGCCTTGACGGTCTTGGCGGCGGTGGTCGCCTTGCGCTCGTCGCTCCACCCTGCCTCGAGCTGTCCGCTGGGGGTTATCTCTATGAAGAAGCCGCCCCGGCTGCCCGCCACCACATAGCGCCGCGCGCCTATCGTTGGCGGTTTTATCCAAAACTCTACAGTGGCACTGCCCAGCCTCTGCGGCAAAGCGCCGGGCACCACCATGCAGGCGTCATCAAGCGAGAGCGACACATTGTCGCCCGCAGTCGCGCCGGTGGCGTTGCGCGCCGGATTGCTCTTGGCTGACTCGCTCTGCCTCTCCTTATATATATATACTGCCGACACGCTGTAGGCGGCGCTGGCGTCGTCCACCGTGTAGGCGTTGGTGCCTGCCGCCACGCTGTCGGTCAGCGCGTTGTTCTTGTAGATGTAGTATTTGCTGAGCCGCAGACTGGCGCTCGCGGGGCTGTCCCACCTCAGGGTCTTGCCGTTGAGCGCGGTGTTGAGCGGCGGATTGACTGCCTCGCCGGGCACCACCACGCTGATGGTAACCTGGTCGGGGGCTCCCTGCCCTATCGCCACGGTGTCAATATCAAAGGGGGTCTCTATGCCGTCCTCCGTTTCAAAGCGGTAGTCCACGACCGAAGCCTTGTAGATGTGGCCCGTGCCCTGCTTGTTGCTCACCTTGACGGTGAAGAAGTATTTCAGCGGCAGGCTGGGGTCGTAGCCGTAGGCCAGGTCGCTGAGGTCGTAGCCGAATTCCATCGGCTCGTAGTGCATGCCGTCTACATACTTGCCCAGCATGGGCACCTCGGGGTAGCCGCCCTCCTCCGCCCCGTTGCCGGCGTTCTTGAAACTGGTCATCTCCACCGAGCGCAGCGGCTGGGTGGCAGCGGTGTCGGGATTGACGCCCACACACAGGAGCAGCTCATTGCGGCGCGAGTAGTCCATCAGCAGTTTGAGGGTGCGCACGGGCACGGCATCCTTGCGCACGCAGGTCACATAGGGCAGCCAGTAGTCACCGCCGTCCACGCCGCGCGTGCGCCGCGCGCAGCTGTAGGGCACGTAGGTCCAGCCGCCGTTGGCCCACCCTGCGCCCCACGTGTTGGCTACTATCCAGGCGCCCTTTTCGCTGGCGCTCTCCTCGCCATACACTCCGTTGCCGTCGAGGTCAAACTCCAGTCGGTCGTCCCAGCCCACTATGGTCATGGCGTGGTCTACGGTCTCGCCCCAGGCCTTCACGTAGCGCTTGCCCACTGCGCCCGCCGCCTCGTTGGCGGGGGTGTTGGCAACCGTGGCGCTCTGCATGCCGGAGCCCGCCAGGGTGACGTAGCACAGGCCTCCGCTGTGGAAGTCGGCATCGCCGTTGTGGTTCCACACCCACCGCTTCACGGCGCGCCGCCCCTCTTCGTCGCCCAGCGACAGGGGGAAGCTGTAGAAGCCCTCCGCGCGGTTGAGCATGGCGCGGTGCCACTTGTCGTAGCCCTGCATCCAGCCCGCCACACTGTCGCGCCAGGTGCAGTAGCCCATAGTCTCTGAGTAGGTGCGCCCGCCGTAGTCCACGGCGTTGGGACAGCCGTTGTCGCGCTCCACCTCTTCCTTGGAGGAGCCCATGAAAGTCTGCAGCCAGCCGAAGAACACAGCCATCTGGTTTTCCTGCTTGTCGCCCTCAAGGTTGCGCAGGCTGTTGAGCTCGTGGGTGAAGATATAGCCGGTGAAGCTCGAGCCCATGCACGAGGGGCCGGACTGGTTGAAAAACGGAGGAAAATGCTTGGTCAGGGCGTTGTTCCAATGGTCGGGCAACGCTGCCGCAGCCTGGTAGGCATTGCTGCCGCAACCGCCGCTGACAGCCTGCTTGCCGGCGTTGCCCCACTCCACTCCCAGTTCCGCCCTCACAGGGGGAACAAAGTCGTAGTCGGGCAGGGCGGAGTAATCCACCTTGACCTGCGCGCCGAGCAAGAGCGGCAGGGCCAGTGCCAGGCAGAGGGCAATATGTTTCAGCGTGTGCTTCATCATCAGTGACGCGGGCGCCAACAGGCAGTGGGGCAAAATTAGCGCAAAATTTTGGTAACGACATGCTTGTTGCCGCAAGATTTGCCCATAGCACACACACTTCAAAGTTATAAAGTAGGACTTAAAAAATTTTCGTGCGGACTTAAAAAATTTTCGTGCGGACTTAACGAAAAAATTTCCGCGGAAACGC
>CAVGQS010000106.1:0-8953 GCA_963631415.1 Lactococcus garvieae
CGTTTCGCCTCGAAACGTTGCAGCGTTTCGCCCGAAACCTTGCAGCGTTTCGCGGCGAGATTTTTTCGTTAAGTCCGCATAAAATTTTTTTAAGTCCTACTTTTCAATCGCTAAAGTGCTTCTTAAAAATTCTTTAGTGCACACAAGGTGTAACGCGCTGAAAATGAGACGCGCACGAACTGCGCGAATTTTCACGGAAAGGACTTTCTGGAATTGGAGGTTCAGGGGCTCGACTGCCAGAAGGTTTTAGCGGACAGCAATGAAAAGAAATAACAGAAAAGATTTGGCGTTTTCAACAAACAATTGCACTTTTGCACTGACAGAATCCGCCACGCTTCCCGTAGAACAGCGAACCAGGGCGGGTCTTTTTTATATACCCGTCAGGCAAGAACAGCCAGCGACAACCCTGCCTTGCGCAGCACAAAGCGCAGCATGACAGGGCGGCTCACACGAAGCCTCCTGCGAAGTAGCTTCTTGCGATATAATAAGAAGGCTCGTAGTAGGCGGAACAATTATAGTTGTCTATAATCTCACAGAGGTCGTCGTTGTATACTCTGATGATGCCTTTGGCATAGTCCTCCTCGTCAAGCCTGGTTTGCAGGATAAGGCGAGTATAGACCTTGCCCATGTCGTGTGGAGTAGGAATGTGAGAGCATAGATCGGGGTCCACTTTAGTAATGTCGAAG
The DNA here is from genome assembly GCA_963631415.1 of Lactococcus garvieae. Classification (GTDB taxonomy): domain Bacteria; phylum Bacteroidota; class Bacteroidia; order Bacteroidales; family Bacteroidaceae; genus UBA6382. The sequence continues at coordinate 687 of CAVGQS010000106.1, forward strand.
TCGCCTTGTTCCAACTGGAAGTCATGTTTCCAGTCGTCTGCCACTTTTTGCGGGTTCTCGCAATGCAAGGTGTCGGCAATGGAAAGCTGGCGCAAGAAACCTTGGTAGCCGATTTTGTTGACAACATACTTGTTGCGCTGTTTCACCTGTCTGGCCACCCGTTCTATCATGCTGCAGACGAAGAACAGGTCGTTCTCTGTGATTTCCTCTTCTGGAAAAAATATATTCTTCATTGTTGAGTCGTCTGTAGATGTCACAAAGAGTAATTTGACACGTACCGGATGCAGCCCAGTGCTTTTTGTGTGCAAAACACAATCTGATGCGTAGGATATTTGAATTTTACGAGAGCCCAAAACGCTTCTCGGCTGATTTCACCCGAAACGAGGTCTTCAACAAAATTCCAAATTGTGTCGTCTGCCATTGGCCCTTCTACTATGTCATAGTCGTGGTGTATGCCTCTTCTGCAATCTATGATGAAGTCGAGCCATTCTTCGGTCATTTCTTTGAAGACCTTAGCCTTGCAACCATCATGTCCCGTGAACTCGTAGAGGTTTACGACATGTTTGCCCTTCTTTGTCAGTGCCCATTTCTTGGCTTGCTTCTCAAAGCTGGTGCAGTAGAATCCATATCCGAAGTCTTTCTCATAACCTCGGACGCGAATGTCGGGATGTTCCACGATGACATTGCTGCCATGATATATTGTTTGTGCCATTATTCCTTGCTAAAGAACATAATTCCGCCACAAATTTACGTGTTTCCTTTCTCTTTGCCAAATCTTTAATCCTTTTAGATTCCCCTCGTGTCCCTACTGCAGAACGGCAATATCTGGCACAACTCTGTTCAGCATGCAGCATTAGCCGTTGCGCACAAACGACAAGCCGTCATATATAATGGTATTGCTGCTGTCGTCTAAAACTATCGTGCCGCCATTGCCAAACACGATGCGCCCGCCCTTCACCGAATAGGAACCGCTATAGACAACTCTGTCGTGATAGAGGATGCGCAGTTGGCTTGATGTAATCTTGATGATGTAATCGGCTTCCACGCGGCCGTTCCTCGCTCCAAGCCAAGCGCCCTCATACCAATTCTCACTGTATTGCGCGCTGACAGACTTGTAATATTCCATGTCCTTCCTCAGCTGCTCGTCTCTTTGCTGTTTTTGGTAAGCCATTGTTGCCTCATAGCATCGTTTAGAACCGTTTATTATATCGGCCTTCCTTTTGGCAATAAATTTTGAGATTATCTCTTCTTTGGGCGGAACCTTTCCCTCAAAGAGTCGTTCAAATTTTTGGTTCCACTCTTCATGCAGCAAGCCCATCGTGTTATATCCCTTGTCGTGGTTGGCGTACATAAGAATTTCAGTATACTTTTTCTTCTCCAGCTGATTATCCAGCGCCACTATTTGCGGATACATTTTTATGATGTTGTCACTTTCTGTTTGCCAGAGTTCAGACGTAAGATATTTATGCGGTTCATAGAGATTGGGGTATTTGCAAGCACCATTGTAGAATATGTCATGCATAAATTTGTCAACTTCCTTCTCGTTTGTTATCACGAAATCGGGAGCCTTGAAATCGTATTTCATCTTGCGAAGATTGCTGCTCGTGTTATTATGCACAAAATAATTCGTTACGCTTTCAAACTCCGCATAGAACTTCTTTACCGATTCGTCCCTGATAGCCTCAAATTTTGTTTTCCACACATACTCTCTCTTTATTTTTGCGAACAAGGAGTCTCGCTGCACCAGCAGCAAGCGGGTCTTTTTGGATATTGCAAATGACGAGCATGCGCATATCAGCGACAAACAAAGCAATAATCTACGTTGCATGATTTCTTTATGTTTATATTGTTCGGTATTATTCAAAGTAAGGAACGGCAACTGCCAGCTACAAACCGGCCTTGCGCAGCACGAAGCGCAGCGGGGCCGTGACGGCGGCGCTGAGCAGCAGAGAGGCGAGCAGCAAGGCTGCCACCGCGAGGACCAGGCCGGCGAAGCCGCACTCGCGCCAGAGCCAGCTGCCCAGGGCGTTGCGGAAGAGCACGAGGTCGGGCGAGCTCTGGAGGAGGTAGATGCCCAGCACGCAGGGCGACAGCGCGGCTACGTTCCACTTGGCCAGCTTCAGCGACAGCAGCAAGGAGAAGAGGGCCATAGACTCCGCCACCACGAGCGGACAGTTGTAGTTCCACGCCTTGCAGCTATGGCCGGGCTGCCAGCTGGCGGTGTCGCACAAGAACCACACTGCCATCAGTCCGGCGCACACCAGCACCGTCAGCCACGCCCGTCCGCACACCAAGCGGCAGAGCGGCGACGCGGGGAACAGCCGCATGTAGCGCGCCACCAAATAGAGCATCACAAAATTGAGCACATTATATCCGCTGGCGTTGACAAAACCCCAACCGAAGCCAAAGACAAATGTAAACACGCCAAAAGCCAGCAGCACCAGTTCGAAATCCCTGCGGCTGATGTCCTTCAAGGCGCGCTCCAACAGGGGCGACAGCAACACGAGCATCAGGTAGTGGGTCACAAACCACCAGTTGGTGAACTTCACGCTGTGGCATAGCCGGCTCCACGCCCAGTTGGCATCGACGCCGTCAACATGGAACACCGCCGACAAGCCCAGCGACAGCGCCAGGGCTACGGCGCCAAACACAGCGCACTCCACCACCAGCCGCGCCACAGGCCGCCACACGCGGCGTATGCCGAACCAGCCCGAAATCATGACGAACAGATTGACGCCCGTCACCACCACCGAATTGGCTGCCACACACACCACGCCCTTGGCGTCGGCCTCAAACGGACTGAGATAGCCGCAGCCGTCCACGCCGAACAGCAAGACGTGGTGCGCCACCACAAAAGCGATGGCGCACAACCTTATCAATTCAAACCTTGGGTCTCTATTGCTGCTCTTCATTGACAGTCGCTGCCGGCTGCATGGGGTCGGTCTCGGTAGTCGGTGCCTCGGGGTCGCCTTCGCCAGTCGCCACGGCGGCGGTATCGTTTGACACCCACCCCATCGTGCCGCACTGGTAGCAGCTCTTCGACACGTTCATGTCGCGGAATTTGGCCCTGTAGCGCTTGTAGTGGGAGTCGCCCAGCACCTTCTGCAAGAATTTGCCCCAGATGGGCATCGACACGCTGGCGCCCGAGCCCCACGGGTGGATGTCGCGGTATTCGCCGCCTACCCACACGCCGCCCACCAGGTTGGGGGTGACGCCCACATAGAGGGCGTCGGCGCTCTCGTTGGTGGTGCCGGTCTTGCCGCCAAAGTCGGTGTCGTCCATAAAGCGCGAGACGTAGTTGACCAGCGAGTGCGAAGTGCCCTCAAGTCCTGCCATCAGCAGCTGCTGCATGAGGAACGCGGCGCGCTTGGATATTATCTGCTGCTTGGGTTCCTCCTCCTCGCTGTATATCACCTTGCCGTTGCGGTCTTCTACTCTGGTTATAATAATAGGCTTGCGCATGTAGCCGTCGGCGCACATCACGGCGTAGGCGTTGACCAGGTCTCTGAGCCGGGTCGACGAAGAGCCGAGCGTCAGGTTCTGGCAGTCGTTGTAGAGTTCGTCGTTGATGCCGCACTTGCGCGCCATGCTTATCACGTTTTGCACGCCCACCTGGTCACACAGGTTGATGGCGGCGCCGTTCTTGCTCCACTTGAAGGCGGTGCGCAGATACATATTGTTGCCCGACTCTACCGTCTTTTGCAGCTTGGTGTCTTCGGGTGCCTTGTCGATGATGCGGTCGCAGGGGGTCCAGCCTTGTTCCATGGCCGTCATGTAGACCAGCCCCTTGAAGGTGGAGCCCGTCTGGTGGCGCGCCACCACGTTGTCGTGGTTCCACGTCTTGAAGTTGAGGTTGCCCACCCACGCCTTGACGTGGTGGGTGCTGGGCTCTATCACCACAAAGCCGGCCTGGAGGAATCCCAGCATGGTGCGAATGGAGTCGCGCGTAGACATCATGCGGGTCTCGGGTCCGGTGTAGGGATTGTTGATGGTCACCTCGTGCACCTGGTTGAGCTCCACGTTGAGGAAGTGGCTGAGCGAGTCGGCGTCGTCCTTCACCGCCTCGTAGCGCGGCAGCGAGCGCACCACGGTCTGTATGTAGCGCTCCGCCACGTCAGAGCGCAGGCGGAAGTTGCGCTGCAGCATCTTCATCTGCGCCTGCACCGCCTCTTCGGCGTATTGCTGCATGCGGCTGTCGATGGAGGTGTAGATGCGCAGACCGTCGCCGTAGAGGTCTACGGTGCCCATGTCCTTGCCCTCAAACTTGCCTTCGAGCAGGCGCGCTATCTCCTGGCGCAGGTAGGGCGCCGAGCCGTCGTAGACTTTCTCTACCTTGAAGCGGCTCATGTCGATGGGCAGCGCGCAGAGCGAGTCGCACTGCTCCTGAGTGATGTCGTGGTGGCTCAGCAGATTGTGGAGCACCACGTTGCGGCGCTCCAGCGCACGGTCGTAGTTGGTGTGGGGATTGTAGGTGGAGGTGGCCTTGAGCAGTCCCACCAGCACGGCGCTCTCCTCTATGGTCAGCTTGTCGGGCGTCTTGTCGAAGTAGGTCTTGGCGGCGGTGCGGATGCCGTAGGCGCCGCAGCCGAAGTCGACCGTGTTGACATACATCTCCAGTATCTCGCGCTTGCTGTAGAGCATCTCCAGCTCAGTGGCTATGATGCACTCCTTGGTCTTCATGATGAGCATGCGCAAACCGGGCAGGCGGCCCAGCAGGCCCATCGAGAACTGGGTGCGCACCCTGTACATGTTCTTGGCAAGCTGCTGAGTGATGGTCGAGGCACCGCGGGGGTTGCCCTTCACCATGTCCTTCACAGCCGCGCCGATGCCCTGGTAGTCGATGCCGTGGTGCTCATAGAAGCGCTCGTCCTCGGTGTCTATCAAGGTGCGGAAGAACATGGAGTCGACGTTCTCATACTTCACGTTGGAGCGGTTCTCCCTGAAGAAGCGGCCCAGCACCTTGCCGTCGGCAGAGTAGATAACCGACGCCTCGTCGGTCTCAGGGTGCATGATGCTCTCTATCGACGGCATCTTGCCGAAGAGCCACAGCAGATTGACATAGACCCCGAAGACATAGAAAAACAAGAGGAAGAAGAAGGTGAGAAATCCATAGAACACCTTCTTATACCAAGGCTTGCCCTTGAACAGGGAGCGATACCAGCGCCACCCCGACACGGGCAGCTTAACCAGGCTTCTGCCCGCATAGCGGCCCCAATTGCCAATGCGCGCAAGCAGAGCCTTAAGTCCAAATCTTTCCACAGACAATAGTTTGTTGTTTCAGACGCCAAAAGTAATAATTATTGTCTTTAGACGGAGTGTTTTCGGCCCACAAAATGCGTCCGCCGCCCCTCGTTGCCCTAATATAATGGGTAGGGGACGGCTGCGAAAGGCAAGCAAATCTTTGGTACTGTCACGCATTATTTGTAAGTTTGCCCACACAAACACACTCCCCCAACAACCAAGCCAAACCGCCGGACCAACCGCCGGACCATAACAATCAAGCCAATGAAAAAGAACAATTATCTAGGGATTCTGCCGCTCGCGATATGCGCAGCGCTCTTCACAAGCGTAATAAAGGAATGCTTCTCCACCACCAGAGACGCAGTAAAGGAAATAGCTACACAGACGGACAACGCAGCCTCACGGCAGGCTGACGGCTCGCTCCCCGCCCCTCTCATGGCATCGCCCGTCAAGGGAGAGATAGTGCTGAAGCGGCTGGGCTACACCTGCTCCTACAACCCGCAGACCCGCCAGCCCAACTACGTGAGCTGGGCGCTCACGCCCGACAGGCTGGAGGGCGACGTGAAGCGCAGCGACAGCTTCACCGAAGACCCCGACCTGGCCGAAAGCCGGCAGTCGTGGCTCGAAGACTACCGAGGCTCTGGCTACAGCCGCGGCCACATGTGCCCCGCCGCCGACAACAAATGGAACAAAACGGCCATGGAGCAGTCATTCCTCCTCTCCAACATCTGTCCGCAGACACAAACCCTCAACGGCGGCGACTGGGAAGAACTGGAGTCGGCGTGCCGAGGCTGGGTCAAGAGAGACGGCACCACGCTCTACATAGTGTGCGGACCGCTCTTCGACAACGTGAAGCACAGCAAAATACACAAGCGCGTCGCCGTACCCGAAAAATTCTTCAAAGCCATAGTCTGCCTCAACAAGGGCGAAGAGCGCGGCATCGCCTTCGTCTACTCCAACAATGCGGACGACTACCCCATGTCGCACTACGTCTGCACCATCGACCAGGTGGAGAAACTCACCGGCTTCAACCTCTTCTGCAGCGTCCCCCAACCGCTCCAGGACAAAATAGAAGCCTCCTCAAACCTCAACGACTGGAAATACAAAAAGAAGAAAAAGAAACAGTACCGGCTATAATAAGGTATAGGCAACAAGGTTTTCGCAATCTGGCAAAACTCTGAATGACATAAGCAGCCCATCCGCAGCCCCAACAAACTGGTGCAACGGACATATAGCACAAACAATCAGCACTTAACAGCACAGGCCGCTCTCTTGGCTGCAAGAGAACGGCCTGTTTTTTTTGTATCAATGCAGTTACTGCGCGTTGTAAGCCTCGAGGGCCTTGCGCAGCACCACCATCGCCTTGGCGAGGTCTTCCTTGTTGAGCACGTAGGCCATGCGCACCTCGTTGCGGCCTTCGTTGGGGTCGGTGTAGAATCCGGAGCCGGGAGCCATCATCACAGTCTGGCCCTCATAGCAGAAGTCGGTGAGGCACCACTGGCAGAACTTCTCGGCGTCGTCAACGGGCAGCTTGGCCATAGTGTAGAAGGCGCCCATGGGCGTGGGACTGTATACGCCGTCTATCTTGTTGAGCTCGTCGATGAGGAAGTTGCGGCGCTGCAGATACTCCTCGTAGACCTCAGCCATATACTCCTTGGGGGTGTCGAGCGACGCCTCTGCCACGAGCTGGCCGAAGAGGGGCGGACTCAGACGCGCCTGGCAGAACTTCATCACGGCGCTGCGCACATCCTTGTTCTTGGTGATGAGGGCGCCGATGCGTATGCCGCACTCGCTGTAGCGCTTCGACACGGAGTCGACCAGCACCACATTGTTGTCGATGCCCTCGAGGTGGCAAGCCGAGATATAGGGCTGCTTGGTATAGATAAACTCGCGGTAGACCTCGTCGCTGATGAGGTAGAGGTCGTGCTTGCGGACAATGTCGCGAATCTGGCACATCTCCTTGCGCGAGTAGAGGTAGCCCGTGGGGTTGTTGGGGTTGCAAATCAGAATGGCCTTGGTCTTGGGAGTGATCTGCTCCTCAAACGCCTCGACCGAGGGGAGGCGGAAACCGTCGTCGATGCTGGTCTTGACAGACTTGACCACCGCGCCCGCGCTGATGGCAAACGCCATGTAGTTGGCGTAGGAGGGGTCGGTCACTATTATCTCGTCGCCGGGATTGAGACACGCCATGTAGGCGAACTGTATGGCCTCCGAACCGCCAGCGGTGATGATTATCTCATCGGGGCTGAGGTCGATGCCATATTCTGAGTAGTAGCTGACGAGCTTGGTGCGCAGCGACTTGTTGCCCTGCGACGGGCTGTACGACAAAATGTCGAGGTCAACTTTCTTCACCGCCTCGAGGGCGCACTGCGGCGTCTTGATGTCGGGCTGCCCGATGTTGAGGTGGTAGACATGGACGCCGTTGCGTTTGGCGGCGTCAGCAAAGCGTGCAAGCTTGCGGATAGGCGAGCTGGGCATGTTATGCGCCCTCTCTGAAATTTTGAGACTCATCGTATTCCTTATTGTTTGCGGTATTAAATTCCTTTGTTGACAGCGCGGGGACGGAACCGCCAGCACTGGGTCCAAACAGCCGCCGGCGTTGATCAGGAGGCGGCATGCGGCGCGCCCCACGTCCTTGCGGTCATTTGGAAATGCAAAGATAAACATTTAGCGGACAAAGAGGCCACAAACAAGCAGTAAAATTCAACATGCCGCAGCCGCCAAGCCTAATTTGGCAACATCTGGACGCCCTGACCCATAGCATTCGCCACCTGGAAATCCCACAAGAAACCTGCCTGGCAACACTTCAATTCATTTTGAAAGCACTTGGCGTCAAAACCATTGCTGTCCGCTAAAGCCCTCTAACATGCTAACCGCTGAACCTCCAGCCCCCCCAAAAAAACCTTTTCGTGAAAATTCGCGCAGTTCGTGTGCGCCTCATTCCCAGCGCATTACGTCGGGCGCGCACTTGGGAATTTTTAAGTAGTACTTGAGCGATTGAAAACAAGGACTTAAAAAATTTTTAA
>CAVGQS010000107.1:0-8943 GCA_963631415.1 Lactococcus garvieae
CACGAAAAGGGCTTTTGGGGGCAGGAGGTTCTGCGGTTCGAATGTTAGAGGGTTTTGAGAACAACAATGAAAAAAAATGCGGACAAATCCAACCACTGCTTGGATTTGTCCGCATTTTTTTTGTGCCATTCGCCAAACTCCCGCCGCTGCCCCGGCCTTTGCCTCGCAAAAGTCTTGCTGGGGTAGGGAAAAATTGATAATTTTGCGGGCATGAACAGCAAGGCGATATTTTTCTCTGGTCTCTTCGCCGCCGCCATGTGTGTGGCGTGCAGCGACGACAATGTTGACGGTGCCGCCGGCGCCAAGTCTATTTCCGGAACCATAGTCGAAGTGAACGGCTACGGGCAGCCCATACCCAGTTTCACTCCCAAGCAGATGGCGGAGGCGGGCTTCGACTATGCCGACCTTGTCAACGTGACCATCGGCGACTCCATCCGTCTGACGAACCTGCCCTATGTCACTTCGTTCAACGAGGTGGCGATACTGGGGCCGTCCTACGTGGACTACAACGCCCGCGGCGACGACTACGGCTTTGCCATGCTCAACGGCGACTTTCATTATTATATAGGAGGCGAAGTGGGCGACACGGTCACTATGACGCTGGCGGAGAAGGGCGGCTACAAGGAGACCTACGAGCTGATGAAGTCGGTCTACCAGACCGAGCGCAGCGCCGGCGAGACAGCCCAGGAGTACGCCAACTTCCGCATGGTCACTACCACCGGGGTGAAGCCCGGCGTGCTCTACCGCTCCAGCAATCCCCTCAACAACGCCAAGAACCCCGGGCGCTACAGCGTGGCTGACAGCCTCGCCCAGTCGGTCGGCATTGCTACCGAGATAGACCTTGCCGACACCGACGCTAAGGTGGAGGCCTATATCAACGGCGAGGGCTATGCCTCAGCCTACTGTCCACAGCTCTTCCGCAACGGCAAGACCAAGTGCTGCGGCATGAACGCCAATGCGTTCTGCGACGACTCCCGCACCAAGCTTGCCGACGCCGCGAGGTTCATGATAGCCAACAAGCCGCCTTACCTCATCCACTGCAACGAGGGCAAGGACCGCTGCGGCTTTGTCTCTATGCTGCTGGAGGCGCTGGCGGGTGCCGGCATCGACGAGCTGCGCCGCGACTACATGGTCACGATGCTCAATTTCTACAAGATTGAGGACGGCGGCGCCTCCTACAACCTCCGCCAGCAGCTGTCCATAGACCGCATGATATGGCTGCTGTGCAACGAGGAGGCGCTCGACAACTACAAAAAGATTGACTGGAGCACCGTCGGCGTGTCTTCCTACGCCTCGCAGTCCCACTCCTCGCAGAGCGCCACGCTCCAGGCAGCCGCGCGCAAATACCTCAAGGAGGGCGGACTGACCGACCAGGAGGTCGACCAGCTCTACACTATCCTGACCGAAGGAAAACTTTCTGACTGAGAGGAAAAACTGACGGGCAGAGCGCAAAGAGGGTAGCGAAACATGGACTAAGCCGTATCATTAGCCCAAGTCCTGCAAGTGCCAATCCTATCTCTTTTTCTTAAAAAAATCGCGCATCAGTTGGGCAGCCTCGTCGGCCATCACTCCGCTGGTGACGATGGTCTTGGGGTGCATGGCTCCGGGTGCGGCGTGGGTGTAGCCCCGCTTGTCGTCAGTGGCGCCGTAGACCACGCGGCTCACTTGAGCCCAGCCGATGGCGCCGGCGCACATGGGGCACGGCTCCACGGTGACGTAGAGCGTGCAGTCGGTGAGATACTTGCCGCCCAGAGTGCCGGCTGCCGCCGTGATGGCCTGCATCTCGGCATGGGCGGTGACGTCGTTGAGGCGCTCCACCATGTTGTGGGCGCGCGCTATGATGCTGTCGCGGCACACAATGACGGCGCCCACCGGCACTTCGTCTTCGTCAAAGGCTTTCTGCGCTTCCCTAAGGGCGCACTTCATGAAGTAATTGTCGTCTAACACGTTGCTGACCTTTTGCGCAAAGTTAGTAACTTTGTCTTGAAAAATCCAGCTAACCATGGCTCACAGTGTGAAATATTTTCTTGTGCCCGAGACCGACTCCACCAATCTGGAGGTGGCCCGGCGCGTTGCCGCCCTTTCTGAGGCGGAGCGCGCTGGCTGCGACTGCTTCGTGGCGTCTGCCGATTTCCAGACGGCGGGCAGGGGGCAGCGCGGCAACCGCTGGGTGGCGGAGCGTGGCAGCAACCTGCTCTTCAGCGTGCTGCTCTATCCCGAGGGTGTCACGGCAGCGCGCCAGTTTGTGCTGTCACAGGCCATGTCGGTAGCCGTCTGCCGCGCCTTCTGCAGCCTGGGCCGCGGCTTCGGCGTCAAGTGGCCCAACGACATTTACTATGGCGACCGCAAACTCTGCGGCACGATCATCGAGACCACGTTGCGAGGCGGCAATGTGGACCGCTGCATACTGGGCGTGGGCATCAACGTCAACCAAGTGGCCTTTGGCGACGAGGCGCCCAATCCCACCTCGCTGCGCCTGGTCTTGGGGCATGAGGTGGACCGCGTCGCCTTGCTCCACAGCGTGGTCGACGGATTCCTCGACACCCTGCGCCTTGTGGCTGGCGGTGGCGCTGACCAAGTGGCAGCCGCATACCGCAGCATGCTGATACGCCAGGAGGGCATCCACCGCTACCGCGACGCCGAGGGCGACTTTGAGGCCAGCCTGCTCGACGTGGAGCCCGACGGCCACCTGGTGCTGCGCGACACGCAGGGCAGGGTGCGCCGCTATATGTTCAAGGAGGTCAGGCACCTGTTCGGCACCCTTGAGCGCGAATAGCCCCGACCGCACATGGGGAACCTTGCGGCAAGTTTGGCGGCGCAAAATTTTGCTGTGTCGCACGATGTCAGTAAATTCGCAGTTACCTTATATATATAATACATCATGGCAAAATACAAAAGGATTCTTCTGAAACTGAGCGGCGAGAGCCTCCAGGGACAACAAGGCTACGGCATCGACGTCAACCGACTCAACGACTATGCCGAGCAGATAAAGCAGGCGCACGAACTAGGCGTCCAGATAGGCATCGTCATAGGCGGCGGCAACATCTTCCGCGGACTGTCGGGCGCCGGCAAGGGCTTCGACCGCGTCAAGGGCGACCAGATGGGCATGTGCGCCACCGTAATCAACAGCCTCGCGCTCAGCAGTGCACTCGGCGCCAAGGGCGTCAGCAACAAGGTGCTCACCGCCATACGCATGGAGCCCATCGGCGAGTTCTACAGCAAGTGGAAAGCCATCGAGGCGATGGAGCAGGGCAGCGTTGTCATCATGAGCGCCGGCACCGGCAATCCTTATTTCACCACCGACACCGGCTCCTCGCTGCGAGGCATTGAGATAGAGGCCGACGTGATGCTCAAGGGCACCCGCGTCGACGGCGTCTACACCGCCGACCCCGAGAAGGACCCCACCGCCACCAAGTTCTCCAAAATCACCTACGACGAAGTCTACAACAAGGGACTCAAGGTCATGGACCTCACCGCCACCGCCATGTGCAAGGAGAACAACCTGCCCATCTACGTCTTCAACATGGACGTCTACGGCAACCTCATGAAGGTGCTCAACGGCGAGGACATAGGCACCCTCGTCTACTAGCGCCACCAACTCAAAACTATAACGCACAAAAAAATCCGCAACCCCACCAGGGCTGCGGATTTTTTTTTGCTCCAGCCGACTGAAATCCGCAACCCGGCGAATGCCCCCTCGCAACGCAAAGCGTAACATAGAAAGTGAATTGCGGATAACACGAAATTCGCGGCGGACATTTTTTATTTGAACACAGAACGCACAGAATACACAGAATTTTCCCGCTCCAAACATTTTTTATTTTAAACCACGAATCTCACGAATCTCACGAATTTTGTGGTGGACATTTTTTGAACACAGAACGCACAGAATTTCCCCGCTCCATCCATTTATATTTAAACCACGGATAGCACGGATTTCGGATGCGATGGTGGACATTTTTTGAACACGAATCTCACGAATCTCACGAATTTACACGCTGATTTTCAGTGAGTTCAGTGCTTTCTGTGTTCGTTTCTGTCCACCCCGCATTCGTGAAATTCGTGAGATTCGTGGTTCTTTTTTTGTCCACCTTTAGCCATCCCTACGTTTCCGTATGCGGAAACAATATCAGTGTAAATCAGCTTTATCAGTCTTCGTTTTTTGTTCTAATCGACATCCGTGAAATTCGTGCTATCCGTGGTTTTTTATTGCTCTCCGCGGCTAACGCAAAACGTAACACGCTAAACGCTAATCGTGTTCATTTTTTACTCTCCGCAAATCATAGCCGGAAGGGTTGGGTTAGGCTTTTTTTGTGCGTAAACGCGCCAAATGTGTCTTTTTTTTTGAGATTTGGCGCGCTTACGCACAAATTTTACTAAATTTGCTGCAAATAATAATTTCCCAATCATGTTGATAGGACGAGAATCAGAAAAGCAAATCTTGCAGGACGCCCTGCAGTCAGAGTACTCGCAGTTCATCGCCGTCTACGGCCGTCGTCGTGTGGGCAAGACATTCCTCATCAGGGAGTCTTACCACTACCAGTTCGCCTTCCAGTTCACCGGCGCGGCAAGCACCTCGTCGCGCAAGCAGCTCTCGAGGTTCAGAAACGCCCTCAAGACACACGGCCTCACAGACGTGCCGCAGATAACCAGTTGGATAGACGCCTTCTTCGAACTGGAGCGCTACCTCAACCAACTGCCAGAGGGCAAGAAAGTTGTCTTCTTCGACGAACTGCCGTGGATGGACGCCCCCAGGAGCGGCTTTCTCCAAGAACTCGAAGCCTTCTGGAACGGCTGGGCCTCGGCGCGCAAAGACATCGTCTTTGTAGTATGCGGCAGCGCAACAGCATGGATGGTCAAGAAAATCCTGAAGAACAAGGGCGGGCTCCACAACCGCCTGTCCCACCGCATCCTGTTGCGCCCCTTCACCCTCGGCTTATGCGAACGCATGGCGCAAGCGCAACGGCTGTCGATGAGCCGAATGCAGATACTGGAGGCCTACATGATATTCGGAGGAGTGCCTTACTACTGGAGCCTCATGCAGCCCGGACGCAGCGTTGCCCAAGAAGTGGACCGGCTGATATTCTCTCCCGAAGGAGACCTCCACGACGAGTTCCAGATGCTCTACGCCTCACTCTTCGCCCAACCACTTCCTTATATAAAGATAGTCACGGCGCTGGCCCAGAAGAAGAAGGGACTCACGCGCGACGAACTCATGGCAGCCACATCCGTCGACTCTGGAGGACGGCTTACCGCCATGCTTGAAGACCTCGAATGGTGCGGCTTCATACGCAAATACAACTCCATAGGCAAGCGCACCAAGGACGCGCTCTTCCAACTCATAGACCAATACACACTGTTCTACTTCGAATTCATACACGCCAAGAACCCCTCCGAGAACTTCTGGTCAGCAGCCCACGGACTGCCGCACTACAATGCGTGGTGCGGACTGGCCTTCGAACGGACCTGCTTCAGCCACGTAGAACAGATAAAGCAGCGCCTGGGCATCAGCGGAGTCCTCACTAACGTCTATTCCTGGCGATGCGGAGCCAATGCCGAAAAGGGACACGACGGAGTGCAGATAGACATGCTCATAGACCGCAACGACGGCGTAATAGACCTCTGCGAGATGAAATATTCCGAAGCCGAATACGCCATCTCCACCGCCTACGCCCACGAACTGGCACGCAAGCGCACCGTCTTTGCCGACACAACCAAAACCGCCAAAGCCATTCACGTAGTCCTCGTCACCACGCTCGGCATAGCCCAAGGCATCAACCAGCATGCCGTCCAAACCACCGTCACCCTAGCCGACCTGTTCGGCTGACCACCATCATCTATAGGCAACCGACCAGAAAAACCGACCAGAAAAAGGAGCCCAACCCAACCCTTCCCTCAAAGGAAGGGCCCCTCCGCACCACGGCCAACACAACACCCAAAACACAACACCCAACACATTTATAAAACCACGGATGCGGATGCGGATGCGACGGTGGACCTTTTTTTTTGAACACGAATCTCACGAATCTCTCGAATTTTTACGCTGAGTTTCAGTGAGTTCAGTGCTTTCTGTGTTCGTTTCTGCCCACCCCGCATTCGTGAAATTCGTGGTTCTTTTTTTTGTCCACCTTTACACGTCCCCCACGTTTCCGCCCGCGGAAACAACATCAGTGTAAATTTGTGTTATCTGTGTTCGGTTTTTGCTCTGATCGACATCCGTGAAATCCGCGTTATCCGTGGTTTTTTATTGCTCTCCGCGACAATTCGCCAGATTCGCGGTTTTATAAATGTGTTATGTTTTGTGTTTTGTGTTACTGCTTGTGGTGCAGAAGTACTTTGTCGGAGAAGGGGCGGCCGGCGGGGTCGGTGCCGGTGACGACGAATTCGTCGGTTTCGTTCTCGAAGGTGACAGGGCTGAAGGTCCAGATGACGCCGGTGGGTTCGCCGGTGGTGTGGAGCTGCTCAAGCTGGCGTCCGTTGCGGTAGAGGGTGAGGTCGCGCAGGTTGCTGTAGGCCTTGATGCAGACGGTGTCGGAGGAGCGGTCGGTGTAGCGGCGCGAGGTGATGTAGACGGTGGGGACCTGCTTGTTCCAGCAGGCTTTGTAGAGGTAGAAGGCGTCTTTGCGCACCTTGCGGTCGCGGCTGACGAGTCCCTTGTCGTTGAGGAACATATAGGTGCTGTCGGTGCGCTCGCCCAGGCCGCCGGTGTTGACGATGTAGCCCTCGCGGCGCGCCCCTACGGCAAAGTCGAAGAGTATCCAGCCGGTGGAGAACTGGAGGCGGTCGGTGGAGCAGAGGGCCTGCAAGTGGCGCTCGTGGACGATGTTGCCCCACTCCTCGTCGTGGCGCGCTCCGCCCACAGAGGGGCGTGTGGTGAGGGCGGGGTTGTCGGAGTGGCAGAAGGGGTTGGCGCCTGAGCCGTACTCGGTGATGGCTACGTAGGGTGCTCGCTTGTAGAGGCGGTCGAGCATCTTACTGAAGCCCTTGGCGCCCTCGGGCGACTTGGTGTTGGAGTACCAGCCGTTGTAGGTGTTGAAAGCGTAGTAGTCGAAATGGGTGCCCAGCTTGAGCTCGGGCGTGTAGAGTCCGAAGCTGGCGTCGGCGAAGCCCACGCTGCGTGTGGAGTCGAGTCGGTGAGCCAGCGAGTAGAGGCTGGCGGTGGTGCGCAGCACGGCTGCCTTGTCGAGTTTCGGGCCCTGCGGTCTGGAGCCGTCGATGTTGCCCAGTTCGTTCCACAGTCCCCAAAAGACGATGCTGGGGTGGTTGTAGTGATTGGTGATCATTTCGCGCAGCTGCTGGTGGAGATTGAGGGTGTAGGCGCGCTGGTCGTAGAGTGTGGTGTCGTTGCCGCACTCGTTGACCCACGGTATCTCGGTCTGCACCACCAGTCCGAGGCTGTCGCACTTGTCGAGGATGCGGCGGTTGTGAGGATAGTGGGCGAGGCGCACCACGGTGCAGCCCAGTTCCTTGACTATCTCGAAGTCGCGGTTGGTCTGTGCGTCGGTGACCGCCGAGGCGCTGCCCTGCCAGTCCTGATGCATGCTGAAGCCGCGCAGGGCGTAGGGCTTGCCGTTGAGGATGAAGCCGCGCAGGGAGTCGAGAGCATAGCTGCGTATGCCAAACTTGGCGCGGTTGGTCTCTATCATGTCGCGCCCCTGCCAGAGCTGCACCTCGGCGGTGTAGAGGTAGGGGTCGGCGAGCCCGTTCCAGAGGTGCGGGTTGCGGAGCGTCTTGGTCCACTGGGCGATGGCAGACGAATTGGGCTCTACGCTGAGCTTCTGCTTCTTGACAGCCACCTGGCGCCCCTGGCTGTCCTTGAGACTGAAGACCACGGTGACGCGGCGGCTCTGGTCGGCGGCGTTGCGCACCACGGTGTTGACCACCACGTCGGCGCTGCGCTGGCTTACGCGGAGGGGAGTGACGTGGAGGGCGTCGTAGCCCATGGCCTCGAAGTCGCAGAAGACGTCGCCGGTCTCTACCAGCCACACCTTGTTGTGGAGACCATTGTTTTTGTTGAAGTCGCTGCTCACGGGCGCCATGTTGCGGTCGAGCGTGTTGTCGCACTCAACGGTGAGGGTGTTGTCGCCGGCAGAGAGGTGAGGGGTCAGGCGCACGCAGTAGGGCGTGTAGCCGCCGCGGTGCTCGGCTATCTGCTTGCCGTTTACCGACACCACGGAGCGCTGGGCGGCGCCCATGAGGTAGAGAAACTGCTCGCGGGCTGAGGGGCGCACGACGGTGCGGTAGCAGGTCAGGCCGCGGTAGTAGCGCTTGCTCTGGCCGTCGGCGGCGTTGCACGAATGGGGCAGCGTCACCTCGGTCCAGGCCGCCTCGCCCGCCTTGCGGAAATCCCACCGCTTCAACTCCGTCCACTTGGTCTGCCCCTGCAGACCGGCGGCCCATGCCGCCATCACAATCACAGTCGCCCACAGGCGCAATGCTCTACTCATAATTCTATTCTTTCCTTTTTGTTGTTACCATCGGCAAATTTAGGACAAAACAGTGAGCAAGAGAAAAAACACAAGCGTTTTATAAGCGTGTTGCGTGTTGCGTTAAGCGTTTTACGTTATGCGACGCAGTAACCTGTTCGATAGATTCGCGGTTTTTATATCGAACACAGAACGCACAGAATTTTCCCGCTCCAAACATTTTTTATTTTAAACCACGAATCTCACGAATCTCACGAATTTAGTGGTGGACATTTTTAACCACGGATAGCGGATTTCGCGGATGCGATGGTGGACATTTTTTGAACACGAATCGCACGAATCTCACGAATTTTTACGCCGAGTTTCAGTGAGTTCAGTGCTTTCTGTGTTCGTTTCTGTCCACCCCGCATTCGTGAAATTCGTGAGATTCGTGGTTCTTTATTGCTCTCCGCGGCTAACTAACGCAAAACGCAAAACGTCTAACGTAAAACGTTTAATGATTCGTGGTTTTTTATTG
>CAVGQS010000108.1:0-8942 GCA_963631415.1 Lactococcus garvieae
AACGTTGCTTTGTTTCGCCCGAAACGTTGCAGCGTTTCGCGGCGAGATTTTTTCGTTAAGTCCGCATAAAAATTTTTTAAGTCCTACTTTTCAATCGCTAAAGTACTACTTAAAAATTCTTAAGGTGGGGAAAAGGTGTGGATAAGTCTGTTAAAAAGTGGTGGAAAGCTTGTGGAGAGGGAGGGTCGGGGGGCTGGGGAAAGTTATCCACAGCAAGTCACAGGTTTTGCGGACTTGTCAGAGGGGTTATCAACAGTTTTCAACAGGCGGCGAGGGCGGCTCCGAAAATATTCCATAATTATGGAGGGGTAGTGGACAAGTGTGGACTGGGGGTATTCAAGTTATATAGAAACCAAAAGGTTAGGTGGGGCTGGACTTGTGGACAAAAGGTGGATAAAAGGCATGGGAATGTGGACGGGGACTACATTGAAAGAATGGCTCTCGACTAATCCACAGTTTCCACAGCATTAATAACAATAATACTTGAGTAATTTTAAAAAAAACAAGATTAATAGTTATGAAATGTAATAATGTTATAGGTTGTTGACAAGTGATGGAGGCGAGGGGTTGCGCCAAGGGAAATCTCACAATAGTTGGCTGTAAAATTTGGTGACGGATTTAGAATAATGTAACTTTGACGCTGTAAGTATCTTTCAGCCGCCCGGCAATGGGCGTGCTGGAGCCGGAAATGAGTTGACAACGCATTGCACACTGCCTCAATGGAACGATTGCTTCACTATGTATGGAAAAACAGGCTTATGCCCCGCAGCGGTCTCGTGACGACCGAGGGGCTGCCGGTGGAGGTGCTGTCGCCTGGTGTCCACAACAAGGACGCCGGCCCCGACTTTTTCTGCGCTGACGTAGTGGTGGGCGGCGAGGACTGGATGGGCAATGTGGAGATCCATACACTCAGTTCAGACTGGTACCGCCACGGCCACGACCAAGACAAGGCTTATAATAATGTGGTGCTCCACGTAGTGGAGCGCGCGGACCGCGACGTGTTTACGGAGAGCGGACGCAAGATTCCGCAGCTGAAGCTCAAGGTGCCTGACTATGTTGTCAGCAACTACGAGCACCTGCAGGTGTATGAGGACTATCCGCCTTGCTACGGCATTGCCGACAGTTTGCCAGCCATAGTGTCGCACCAGTGGATAGGGCGCCTCGCCGAAGAGCGGCTCGAGCGCAAGGCGGCTGAGATAGGCAAGCGGCTGGAGTTTTGCGAGAGCAATTGGGAGCAGGTCTTGTTCATCACTGTGGCGCGCGCCCTGGGCTTCGGTGTCAACAACGACGCTTTTGAGCGGCTGGCGCGCGGCATACCCTATTTCGGCATTGCCAAGCACCGCGACAACCTCTTCCAGATAGAGGCGATGATGCTGGGGCAGGCAGGACTGCTCGACGAGGCGGTGATGAACGAGTCGCAAAAGGCCAATATGGCTGCCGACGACTATTTCAATGCCCTGAAGCGCGAATATTCCTTTCTGGCCAACAAGTTTACGCTGACACCAATGAATGGGTGCGAGTGGAAATTCATGAGGCTGAGGCCGCAGAACTTCCCCACCCTGCGACTGGCGCAGTTCGCCAGCCTCTACCACAAGCAGCGGCTCTGCCTCTCGGCGCTGGTAGACGCCAGCAGCGTGAAGGATGTGGCCAAGTTGTTTGACACCGAGGTGTCGCCCTACTGGCAGCGCCACTTCACGCTGTGCAGCGAAGAGACCTCGCCCTCGCTGCGCCAGTTGAGCCAGGCTTCGCTCGATTCGATGATTATAAATGCTGTGGTCCCTACCCTATTCGCCTACGGACGCTACCGATCCTCAAAGAAGCTTACCGAAAAGGCGCTAAGGTTTCTCTCAGACCTTGATGGCGAAGACAACAAGTACACGCGCATGTGGCGGAAGATGGGCTTGACAGTGGCCAACGCGCGCGAGTCTCAGGCGGCGCTGCAGCTCATGACGCAATATTGCCTGCGCAAGGACTGCCTGCGCTGCCAGCTGGGCTATCAGTACATCAAGCGCAAATAGCACAGCCGGCGCAAGATATTAGGCGGTGGCGCGAGCGTTTTTACCAATGGTTTTGCGTAACTTTGCCTTTCATACCGCAAATTTTTCATTGAAAACAAAAACACATCACAACCATGACAGACTATATATTTAAGCTCCGCATGACGGTACGCGACTATGAGTGCGACGTGGAGGGAATAGTAAACAATGCCAACTACCTTCACTATATGGAGCATACCCGCCACCAGTTTCTTCTGAGCAAGGGCATCAGCTTCATTGAGCTCCACAAGAAGGGCATCGACGCCGTGGTGGCCCGCATCAACGTGCAGTATAAGAATTCGCTGACTCCCGACACCGAGTTTGAGAGTTGCCTCAACGTGGAGAAGTCGGGACTGAAGTATGTGTTCACTCAAGACATCTACCGCCTGCCCGACCACAAACTGGCTGTGAGGGCGAAGGTGGAAACCGTGACTGTGGTAAACGGCAAGCTGGGCGACTCACCCGAATTTGCCGCCATGCTTGACTAAGCCGCTGCGCTATTATATATATGGTAACGCGCGAGACGCTCTGTTCGATGGCTCTGAGCCTGATGTTCCCCTATCGCTACGGGGTGCTCAGGCAGTTGTATAGCCGCGCAGGTTCCTCTGAGGACATCGTGGACAACGCTGCCGACCTCAAGTCGGTGGCGCCTGACCTCAATACCGACAATTTCAGTATTGACCAGGAGAGGCTAAAGGAGTGTATGTCGCTGGCAGAGCGCGAAGCAGAAAAAGCCGAAGAGCGGGGAGTAAGGTGTGTGTCGATAGACCAGCCCTCCTACCCTGCCCGACTGCGCGAGGTGTGTCCCGATGCGCCGCTTGTGCTATATTTCAAAGGCTCGGCAGACCTCAATTCGCGCCACATACTGAGCGTGGTGGGCACTCGCGACAGCACAAGCTACGGGCACGACATTACCGAAAATATCATAGGCGAGCTGGCGCAGTGGTTTCCCGACTTGCTCGTGGTGAGCGGACTGGCGTATGGCACTGACATCAACGCCCACCGCACTGCTCTGGACAACAGGCTCTCGACGGTGGCTGTCATGGCGCACGGCCTCGACAAGATTTATCCCTCCTCTCACCGCACGGTGGCTGAGCGCATGGTAAACATGGGCGGCGGTGTGCTTACCGAGTTCCCTACCGGCACCAAGATAGAGAGCTACAATTTTCTTCGCCGCAACCGCATCGTAGCCGGCATGGCTGAAGCCACCCTGGTGATAGAGAGCCGCGAGAAAGGCGGCGCACTGGCTACGGCGCGCATAGCCAACGAATATTCGCTGATGGTGATGGCTTGTCCTGGGCGCGCCAATGATGAGACGTCGAAAGGCTGCAACCAACTCATCCGCAGCAGTTCTGCCGCCATGCTGACTTGTGCAGCCGACGTGGTGGAGGCGCTTGGCTGGGCGGTAGACAAGCAGGCCAAGCAGCAGAGCGCCACCCTCTTCGATGCCGACATGACGGGCGAAGAGCGCATCATCTATGACACACTCGACTCAGACGGCAAAGACATCAGCTATGTCATTGCCCACAGCGCCCAACCCGTCAGCGTGGTGATGTCGGTGCTTTCAGAATTGGAGTTTCGCGGCCTGGTCCGCCAAATGCCTGGCGCTAAGTGGCGCAAAATAATGTAAAGCGTAAGTTTTGCACTTATACTACATCATCTCCCGCTTGAACCACAGTTCGAAGACGCAGTCGGAGAGATAGATGCCATTCTTCTCAATTGTGATGATTTCGCGGTCTTCCAATGCCCGCTTGATTCTGTCTATGTTTGATTTTGAACCAAGAGGATAGTAGTTGGAAATCTCTTGCGAAGTGAAGCCTGTGTGTATCCCTTTGCAAAGCAGGCGGATGAAATTAAGTTGATAGGTTGTGAGGCTCTCCGTTTGCTGCACGAAAAGGCTGCTGCATTGGGCAAGCAGTGACTCAATGCCCCGTTGCATACTTTCTTCGCCAGCTTCCTTTTCGGTCTCAGCCATCACATTCCAAGCCAGTTGCTGCACGTAGGATGAGTAGTTTTGCACTGTGTCGCAGATACGTTTGGCATTGGCTTCCGAGATGTGTTTTCCGTATTTCTCGAAACGCTGGCAGATGAACGGCACCCAGTATTCTGTGGGGATACAGTCGAGGTGCATCATCTCGCCAAACTGATAGAACGGCATACGCTTGCTTTGGAAGATGTTTTCCATGAGGTGGCGCTTGCTGCCGAAGAAGCAGTATGACACGTGCTGATGATGTTGCCATACTCCTCGCAACCGTTTCTGAACGTTGAGTGAGTCGGGAAATTCTCCCACTTGTTGGAACTCATCAATGCAGACAACTATCCTGTAACCTTTTTCTTGCGCAATAATCTCTGGCAGTTGCAGAATTTCTTCTGGCGAATAATCTTTGGGAGTGATGCCAAGCGAAAGGGAAAATTCGGAGTTAGGTTCTGGGCTGAATGCAATTTTAGGTGAGACTCTGACGAGAATTTTTTTGAGGTTCTCAATCATCTGCTCTGCCTTGTTGCTGGTGGTGCGCAGAATGGCAGAAGCAAAACGGTTGTAGAAATCGTATTCGCTGCGGCAGTCATAGATGTCGAGGTATACAATCTTTATGTCGGGATTGTCCATCTCCGACATTACTTTCTTGATGAGCGATGTTTTGCCCATTCGACGCGGTGAGATAAGGATGACGTTGATTCCGTTCTCGATGTCAAGCCGTATGCGTTTTCTCTCCTTCTCGCGGTCTGTGAAGTTGCATCCCTCTACCGACATTCCGTATACAAAAGCCTTTTCCATCAGCATTCAGAATTGAATTGATTAGGCTTCAAAATTAGTAAAAAAAAACGAGTTCACAAGTTTGTGGACCACAAAGTTGTGAACTCGTGATAAGTTTATGTGAATCAGAGTGCTAAACGTTCAAATAAGGTGTTGATTTGCGGTTTTATTTGGCCAGTTCTATTTGGTTTTTCACGAGGTTGTAGTAGTTGCCGCGGAGGACTACGAGCGACTGGTGGTTGCCCTGCTCTACTATGCGGCCTTGTTTGAGCACGATGATGTTGTCGGCGTTTTTGACGGTGGAGAGGCGGTGGGCTATGACTACCATGGTGTGGTTGTGGAAGACGGATGCAATGTTTTCGGTTATGCGGCGCTCGTTTTCGGCATCGAGTGAGCTGGTGGCTTCGTCGAGCATGATGTAGTGGGGCATCTTGTAGATGGCGCGTGCTATCATGATGCGCTGTTTCTCGCCTCCGCTTATGCCCACTCCGTCGCGCCCTATCTTGGTGAAGTCGCGCAAGGGCAGCTTGTCGATGAACTCTGTGAGGCACGCCATGCGCACTGCCTCGTCGAAGCGCCGGGAGTCGTAGGGCTCGCCCAGGATGATGTTTTGCCTTATGGTGTCGGAGAAGATGAAATTGTCTTGCATCACTATGCCGCACTGCTCACGCAGCGACTTGGCTGAGTAGCGGGCGAGGTCCTTGCCGTTGAGGGCGATGGAGCCGCTGGTGGGCGCGTAGAATTTGAGCAGGAGTTTCATCAGTGTGGTTTTGCCGCTGCCGCTCTCCCCTACTATTGCGGTGGTTTTGCCCTTGGGTATGCGCATGGTGATGTCCTGGAGCGCTGGTTTGCCTATGGAGCCGGTGTAGCAGAAGGTGAGGTTGTTGACCTCTATGTCCTTGGCTTCGTCGGCAGGCACTTGGCTGCTCGACTCGCTGTCTTCGTCTTCGCAGAGGTGGACTTCTTCGCTGCGCTCAAGGCTTATCTTGGCGTTCTGGTACTGCTGGAGGAAGGATATGAGGTTGCTCAGCGGGCCGTTGACCTGCCCGATGATGTTGGAGATACTCATCATCATGCCCAGGGTGAGCAGTCCGCTGACCACGTCGGACGCTATCCAGAAGGTGATGAGAATGTTGCGCAGCTGGCCTATGGCGGTGTAGCCGATGGACTGGATTTGTCCGAGTTTGAGGGCTTTTTTGCTCATGCGGTATTGTTTCTCCTGTAGCGACGACCACTCGCGGACCTTGTAGTCCTCGTAGCTGTTGAGCTTGATGTCGACGATGCCCGACATGAGTTCGAAGAGTTTGTTCTGGTTTGAGGCGCTGAGGGCAAACTGCTCGTAGTCGAGGGCTTTGCGGCGGCGGAAGAAGTATGCCATCCACGCTATGCTTGCGCCCGTGAGCACTATGTAGGCTGCGAAAATCTTGACGCTGAACCACGCAATGATGACGAGCAGGACGATGCTGGAGAAAAAGGAGAAGACGGTCTGCAGCGTGTTGTCGGTGACGAAACTCTGCAGCCTGGAGTGGTCGCTGATGCGCTGGTTGTAGTCGCCGACGCTCTTGGTTTCGAAGAAGGTCATGGGCAGTCGCAGCAGCTTGTTGAGGTAGTCAAAAAGAATATTGATGTTGATGCGCGTGCTCATGTAGAGGCTCACCCAGCTGGTCATGAGGTTCATGGTGAAGGAGCCCACAAACAGGGCCAGCTGCGCCAGCAGGAGGTTGAGGATGAGACCGAGGTCTTTGCGCATGATGCCTTCGTCGACGGTGTGCTGGGTGATGAATGGGGTGACGAGCGAGAAGGCTATGCCCAGGAGTATGGCGAGGGCGAGTATGCCCATCTGGGCCTTGAAGGGCCATACGTACTTTTTGGAGAAGCGCATGAAACTGTGCTTTTCCTTGACGGGCTGCTTTTCGTAGAACTCCTCGGTGGGCTGGAGGGCGATGACGATGCCCTTGTCGCCGTTGAGCCAGCTCTTCTGCATCGCCTCGAGGTCATGGCCGTGCTTGCCGTAGGCTGGGTTGGCGATGTGGTAGGTGCGCTTGCCGGTGAGTTTGTTGCGTGTGATTTTGTAGATTACCACAAAGTGGTTTTGCTCCCAGTGGAGTATGGCCGGCAGCGGGCATTTGTCCTCGAGCTGGCTGAGCGACAGCTGAAAGGTGGCGCTCTCCATGCCTATCTCGCTGAGGGCGTCGCGTATGCCCGCCACGCTGACTCCCTCGCGAGTGAGGTGCGCAAGGGTGCGCAGATAGCTCAGGGGATAGTCTTTGCCGTAGGCTGAGGCTACCATGCGGATGCAGGCGGGGCCGCAGTCCATCTGGTCAAACTGGCGGGTGAATTTCAGGTGCATGTGGTGTGTGTGTTGTTTTTCAATTAAAATTACGGAAGGCTTTGGCGCGCTGCTGCCGCTCTGTGAGGTAGAGGGCAAAGCCGGTGATGCCCTGCATGCCCAGCTGCTGGTAGGAGGACTCCTTTGGCAGAAAGGCGGGGAGGTCGTAGAGGTCTTCTATGCGCGGCACGTTGAGTGTCCACGAGGCTTGCTCGTAGCACTTGATGAAGGCGATGGCAAAGGTGAGGGTGCGCCAGTCTTTCTCTTCGGTGTTGCGCAGGGTCAGCGCAGCTTGGTAGACTTCTTTGAGGTATTGCTCGTCGAACGGCAGCGGCATATTGCTTGGGCAAATGGCTATGCGGCTGATGACGTAGGCTATCACGCCGCCTGTTCCGCACGAGAGGGAGGTGTCGGCAACTCTCGCCAACGCGCGTTCCATCACGAGTCGGTCTATTGCGGCGAGGTCGTCGCTGACGTCGCTGTAGTCTATGATACTTTGGCTGACAAGGTAGGCCAGCGCCCAGCCGATGCCGCAGAGGCCGTTGTTGAACGTGATTGGGATGTCGGCAGAGATGGAGCGCAAGAGGTTGTTGAAAATCGCCGTAGCGGTGTTGTCAGCGGTTTTATCGCCGAATAGGTGGGCATAGAGGGCAAGCGCAAGCATAGCGCCGCACTGACCGCCGTATAGGCCTTTTTCTATAATATTGGGGGCGGCAGTCTGCAGATGCCTGACAACGTTCTGCAGCCGGTGCTCTTCTTCCTTAAGTATGATGGTGTCTTTCTGCGTCAGGACATTGTTGATGTCGGTAATGAAGGAGAAATCGTGAGCAGTGAGATTGTTGGCATAGTACGAGCGGAGCGTGGAGATGGTGTCTTCGTTCTTTGCCAGTTCTTTCATGACTGACAGATAGAGCTGCCTGTTGAGAGTGATGCCTGCGGCATGAGCCTTGGCGCAGAGCAAGGGCGGCAAGAGGGTTTCGGCAATGAGGTAATAGTTGTAGTTGTTGAGGACGGTGTCGATGCGATAGGGGGCGTTTTTCCTATAGAGGTGGCCGATGACGATGTCGTCTATGAGGTGGCAGCCTCCGCCCTCCAGCCATGCCTTGATGCTGATGTATGCCTCTTCGCAGCCGTAGTGGATAAGTCCCTGCAGACCTCGAAGTTTGTTCCAGTATGTCTTGCTTGTGCAGAAGCTGGCACCCAGCACAGCCGGTATTTGACCTTTGGCAAGAGGTGTGGCTATCTTGCCGTTGTTCCACTTGATGTTGGGTATCAGTTCGTCGGGCGTGAACGTGACGTAGGCTCCGTATACTCCCATCAGGCCTTTGTCTGTGAGCGTTCCGTCGTCATCTTTTGACAGCACCTTTGTTTGGCAGCAGAGCAGTTGGTTGGGGTTTTTGTCTAGTTCGGCAACAAGCTTGTCTGCCCAGTCGCGGTCGTAGAAGCGCATGTGGGCATCAAGGAGTATGAAGTAGGGCGTGTCGCAGAGTTCTACGGCTTTTTGTTTGCCTTGGGCTGCTCCGAGCCTTTCGTTGCAGACGTGATATTTCACGTTGAGCCCCGCAAGGTTCTTCTCGTAATTGTAGTCGTTGTCAGAGGCGTCGTTAATGATAACAATGTCTACAGTGTCGCCTGCCGTTTCTCTTATGGACCGCACTGTGTTGGCTACCTCGTCTCTCTCGTTCAGGAAAGACATTACTGCGCTAAGTTTCTTGTTGGTCTTGTTCATGTGGTCTTTCCTGTTTGTGGATAGCGGGCATGCAGTCGGAGCCGTCCGCTGTTATTTCTTCTTCGGTTGCTTGTTGAGTCTGTAGATGATGTG